>JAJDDP010000090.1 GCA_029260235.1 Phycisphaerae bacterium
TGAGCGTCTATCGCACCCTCCGACTGCGCGGGTTGAACCCGACCAAGACTATCACCAACGGGCTAAAAACCTACCTCGAAACCGGGAAGATCCCCGCGATGCCAGCCGCAGCTGTTGCGAATGGCTGAAGAGTTACGACCAGCCAATAGATAGGCTCGGCTATCCATAGGACAATAGGATTACATTCCCCGATCCCGCTTGGCCCACCCCAGATGTCTGAGCCTGATTTCGATCTCCGCGGGAGATCGTTGCTACCAACTCCAAGCTGCCTAGATATGTTGGTACGGTATCGCCGCGACGGGGCCGCGCCAAACAGGCGAATTGCAGAGCATGTCGGGCTCATTCTTCACTTCGTCGGGTCCCGTCAGCCATTCGACCTGACCCGGCCACCGGCATATGATGGCCGTCGTATCTGGCAAAGGAACGAATCAAACGCAAGGAACGCGAATGTCCACACACGTCGTCTTGGTTACCGGAGGGGCTGGCTTTATTGGCTCGCACTTGTGCTTGCGGCTCTTTGATGAGGGGCATCACGTTATCTGCCTGGATAACTACTTCACCGGACGCCGGGAGAATTTCGGTGAGCGTCATTCTGAACTGATGCTCAGCGGTCGGTTTGAATTCGTGCGCCATGACGTCGTCGAGCCGATCATCCTGGAGGCGGACCGCATTTTCCACCTTGCCTGTCCAGCGAGCCCGGTGCATTACCAATACAACCCGGTCAAGACGATCAAAACCAACGTCGTCGGCACCTACCACATGATGGGCTTAGCCAAGCGGACCAAGGCCCGCATCCTGCTGGCCAGCACTTCGGAAGTCTATGGCGACCCCAGCGTTCACCCGCAGCCCGAAACGTACTGGGGCAACGTCAACCCCATCGGCGTGCGTAGTTGCTATGACGAAGGCAAGCGTGTGGCTGAGACCTTAGCCATGGACTACCACCGTCAGCATAAGGTCGATATTCGGATCGCTCGAATCTTCAACACCTACGGACCGAACATGGCCACCAACGATGGGCGAGTCATGAGCAACTTCATCTGCCAAGCCCTTCAAGGTCAACCGGCCACCATCTATGGGGAAGGCAATCAGACCCGAAGCTTCTGCTATGTGTCCGACCTAATCGACGGGTTCTGCCGACTGATGGAGGCTGACACCACCGGGCCGGTCAATCTGGGAAATGATACGGAAATCACCATCCTTGAGCTGGTCGAAACCATCGGCAAGGTAATGGGCAAACCCATGGAAATCATCCACAAGCCACTGCCCCAAGACGATCCAACTCGACGCCGTCCTGATTTGACCTTGGCCCGAAAGCTCCTGAATTACGAACCGAAAGTGTCTCTGCAAGAGGGACTGGGCCGCACCATCGAGTACCTGGCCCGCATCCTCGACGAACAGGCGAACGCAGCCGAACCCAATTGACGAGACACCGAATTCGTCGTGGGGCAAATATTGCGCGAAGTCGGCCCGGCCGCTTGAAGCCATACCTCGGCGTCCGTTATGCTGCCCATCGTAAGATCGGCGGCAGAGTCATCAAGCAAGCCAACCGGTTCGCACCGCTCAGCCGGACCAGTCATCACGGTATTGGGGGGGAAGTGAATTCTCCGTGCCCGCAACCGGCGACGCCCGGGAAAACGGAAACAGGATCAGGCAATGGCACGCGACAGCGATGAGTCACAATCCGGATCTCAAATCGAAGATAGAGCCGCTGCGTCGCCGACCGAACACCCAGACTCGCCAGACAAGCCGGGCAGCCGCTCGAGGCTCAGTTATCTTGTTTTCGGCCTTGTCGCCCTGGGCCTTGCCAGCTTGCTCGGGCTTCTGCTGGCCGAAGTCAGCGTGCGTTTGCTCATTCCGGTCACCGACGTTGTTTGGTCATTCTGGGATCCTGTGATTGGTACTCGGAGAACCCCAGGGCAGGATGGCGTGTTCATCCGCCCTGCCGGTCCTCACGGCCATTTTTCCTTCAATGCCCAAGGCTGGAACTATCCAGAGGCGTATGAGATCGAAGCCCCCACCGGTCTTACGCGGGTGTGTGTAATCGGGGATTCATTCGTGGAAGCCATGCAGGTCGACGTGGAGGAGTCCATGGCGATGGTTGCTCAGCGGGCGATGACCGGACAGGATTCAAAGGCCCAGTGGTACCCCTTTGGCATCTCTGGATTCGGCCTCGCCCAACATTATCTTGTTCTCCATCACTACGTCACCGACTATCGGCCCGATGCCGTCGTTGTACTGCTGGTTCCCAACGACTTGTACGACGGTTCTCCGTTTCTTGTCTCCAGCAGCGCCGTGAACAACACATTGCATTTGGATGAACAAGGAACAACGCACCTGTTCCAGGCACGCCCATTCAACTCCTCTTGGTCACGGCGGTTGGTCTACTCCACTGCCCTTGGCCGACTCCTCTTTGCCCAGTATCAAGTGCATCGTCGCCGTGGCGACCTGCGCCAGGCCTCACACAAGGTTTTTCTTCGCGACGAGCAAGGCGGCAACTTGCTGCTCGGTCAAGACTTGACTCCAGAGCAACGCGCAGTGCGGAGTTGGCAGCACGGCGAGGACATGATGCGGCTTATCCGCGACGACTGCTCCCGAATTGGGGCCACTCTCTTGTTTGCCTATTGCGGTAACACACCTCGCCTGAATGCCGCGTTCAAGCAGCAAGACTTCGTTCCCCCGCCGAGAGAGAATGATCCGTACTGCATGGGCGAACGAATCTGGGAGATGGGCAACGAGTTGTTTGAACCGGCCGCTGCCCGACTTGGCGTGCCTTATCTAGACCTAACTGAACCCCTCATGGGGGAAATACGGCGCGCCGGGCAAAGGCCTAATTTTGAAGGGGACGACCACTATTCGGTGCTCGGGCATCGCATCGTCGGCGAGGCGTTGGCCCGGAGAGTCGGCGAATTACTGTCCGAGAAAAAACGCTCCCTCGATCCAGCTTTCAACTAAACAGCCTTCCCCTTGTTTCTACCGATAAGGCATGCCCATCCAAGCCAAGCCCAAGCCGTGCAATCGCCGACTCGGAGCGAAAGCGGATGCCCTTGACTCCCACCAGCCCGTTCCATAGCATGGACGGATTGCCTTGATTGGGCCGCAAAATACGCGTCAACGGGCCGTTGCAGGTGTTGACCAAGTCCATCAACAAATCCTGTTTTGTAACCGGAGGGGTTTTCGTTGTTTGAAGTCAATCACCACCCAAGCGTCTCTGAGCTTCGTAAGTTCGGGCTGACCATTCTGATCGGCTTGGCTGTCATTGGCGGCGTCTTGTGGTGGATCGGCGCCCCGGACGAGGGTGCATCTGATGGGCTGACCACTGCCCGCAAACTGACGGTGGGACTGTGGATCGCCGGAGCCGCAGTAGCGGTGCTCAGCTTTGCCCCACCGGTGGGACGCTTGGTCTACATCGCCTGGATGACCGCAGCCACAACCATGGGCAAGATCATGACGCCCGTTCTTTTCACGCTGCTGTACGTTGTCATCCTGCCCGTCTTCAGCCTGATCCGTTTGAAAGATCCCCTGCGAATAAAGAAGAAGGCATGCCAGACGTACTGGCTGGACCATGAGCACCATGACCCGACCATCGAGCGGATGATGAAGCCGTTCTAGTTTAACCCGCCGCCTCGTTGACTGATGATGCTCGACTTTGCGTATTAGTAAGGAATTTCCCCAGATGTATGTTCTAGGCATATCTTGTTTCTACCACGACTCAGGCGCTGCCTTAGTCAAAGATGGCCAAGTCGTCGCTGCGGCTGAAGAAGAACGCTTCAACCGCAAGAAGCACGATAACGGATTCCCCGCGCTGGCCATTCAATACTGCCTTGACCAAGCCGGTATCACCATCGAGCAGGTCGATCACATCGGCTTCTACGAAAAACCACTGACCAAATTCTCCCGCATCCTGGAAACCATCCTGGCGGATTGGCCCCGCACCTACGGCAGCTGGATCAAGTCCATGCCCGTCTGGCTGGGCAACAAGCTTCACACCGGTCGAAACATCCAGAAGGCCCTAAACACCGACAAGGACATCCTCTACTGTCAGCACCACATGTCTCACGCTGCCAGCGCGTTCCTGGTCTCCCCCTTCGAGGAGGCAGCCATCATCTCAGCTGACGGGGTCGGCGAGTGGAACACGACCGGTTGGGGCGTGGGGAAAGGCTGCGAAATTGAGATCCTCAAGGAGATCAACTTTCCGCATTCGGTGGGTTTGCTGTTCAGCGCTATCACCGCCTACCTCGGCTTCCGAGTAAATGATGCCGAATGGAAGGTCATGGGGTTGGCTCCTTACGGCAAGCCGACCTATCTCGATAAGTTCCGCGAAGTGGTCGATCTAAAACCCGATGGCAGTTTCCGGCTGAATATGGAATACTTCACCCACACCTATTCGACGAACAGAATGTTCAGTCGCAAGTGGGAAGAGCTGTTCGGCCAACCCCAGCGTCCCAAAGAGACTGAGCTCGACGACTTCCATCGCGACATCGCCCATTCTGGTCAAAAAATGGTCGAAGAGATCATGGTGGCCATGGGCAAACAAGTCCGCAAAGAGACGGGTATGGAAAACGTCTGCCTCGCTGGTGGAGTGGGCCTGAACTGCGTAGCCAACTGGCGAATATTGCAAGAATGTGGGTTCAAGAACATCTTCATCCAGCCGGCAGCTGGCGATTCGGGCGGAGCACTCGGGACAGCCTTCTACATCTACAACACCGTGCTGAAGAACCCGCGCACCTACGTCATGCGCCACGCCTACCTAGGCCCGTCGTTCACCGACGAAGAGATTAAGGCCTCCCTCGACAATGATGGAGCCAAGTACACTCAATTCGACTCAGAAGAAGCCATGATCGCCCAGACGGCGCAATGGATCGCTGACGGCAAAGTAATTGCCTGGTTCCAGGGTAGGTTGGAGTTCGGTCCAAGGGCGCTGGGATCCAGATCGCTCTTGGCTGATCCCCGCAGCAACAAGATGAAGGACATCATCAACGCCAAGGTGAAATTCCGCGAGCCGTTCCGTCCTTTCGCCCCGGCCGTCATTCGAGAGAAGGCCCACGAGTACTTTGAGATGCCCAAAGACATGGACGCCCCCTTCATGCTTCTGGTACCCAAAGTCCGCAAAGAAAAGCACGAGATTATCCCAGCCGTCACCCACCAGGACGGCACCGGCCGCGTGCAAACGGTTACCGACCAAGACAATGGCTCCTACTACCGCTTGATCAAGAAGTTCGGCGAGTTGACCGGCGTGCCCGTGGTGATTAATACATCATTCAACGTCCGCGGCGAGCCCATCGTCCTGTCGCCCAAGGATGCGTACCATACATACCTCAACACCGGGATCGACATCCTGGTGATCGGCAACTATGCCGTGACCGAAAAGCCAGGCGACGTGGATTTCGAAGCCGGGATGGAGCGAAGTGTCAAACTAGAGTCCGGCTCATTGGCCGCGACCTAAGGAACTGAAGCAATGGCCAAGCAATCCATCGTCAAAGAGTTCTTCGCCTTCATCGTCCACGAGAAGAAGTGGTGGATGATTCCGCTGGTCGTCGTCCTACTAGCCATAGGATCGCTAATCGTCTTCGCAGCCAACTCACCCCTGGCACCGTTCATCTACACGCTGTTTTAGCCAGTTGCGTTGGATGCTTCTGGATTTGAATACAAGTGCCTCGCCCGGCGAATGCGCCACGCCAGTCCGTCAGCCCACAGAAGAACCAGGGCGAGTACCGAGATTTGGACCCAGCCTGCCGCTCCCGCGTGAGGTAAGTGACTTGCCCTATCAGCATGAAGAACACGCCCAGAATAACATGACGCGCAAAGGGTGGTCGCTCAGAATCCTCCGGGCCGATACGTAGCCCAACCCCGTAAGAAACCAAGGCAACGCCGACAAACATGGCCGTAAGCGTGTTGGCCAGATAGAATTCGGCTCCGCTTTCCTTTAGCAAGATGTTGCCAGCCAGGGCGACGCCTCCAAGAACAAAGTCATTCCTGATCTGCATTCTCGCACTCTGCGGCAGTGGTCTCCGCCCGGCTGCGTGGCGCCCTGCCTTGCCGAATTAACCTATGGTCCACTAGGCCGATCCAAGAGACAGCGCGAGCCTGCCGCCGACCGGCCGATGGAGTCGATGCGGGCCGCCAGTCGGTCACACTCGTTTGCGCTGACGACGTTGTTCAAGACCACGAAGCCATGTTCAAACAGTGACATTGTTCTCACTCGCGCAGTTCGCCCATAATCTGACGGGTAACATACAGTCCAACTGGAGCGGCAATGAGCCACGCGTTTAGGTCCTCGGCCAAGTCATTTGTGATTACCCGAACGGTGCCGGTTTAGGGCGAGTTATCGAACGGTCAAGGTACTTGGGGCCACCCCCAGACGGGCGACCCGGCTCTGGAAACCCAGTCTTCGAGATGGCTATTCGACAATCCTCACTGGCAACGACAAATTCTACACCATGGGCCGCCAGAATATCTACGATTTCCAGCGCCGGGCGTCATTCTCCCTTGAATCGGATGGGTCATCTCTGGTACAATGCCGCAATCGGGGCTGGCGGATATCAGTTTTTAGCCGAAGCGTCAAGAAATAATCGCTAATGCGTCTCCGCGCATGCGTCCTGAAGCGCCCTGCCCCAAGGGGCATCCTCGGCTATTTTCGTGGAGCCGGGAGCCACTTCGCGTCCACGCCACACGTTTTGCGTGATTCCCCTGGCCCTTTTGCGTTTAAGTCCTAACGCAGATAGCGCAAGAACGGCGGGTCGAACATACTCAGTTCCTTTGGAGGACGAAAATCATGTCAAGGTTCAAGATTGCAGCGTGCGGATTGGCCACAGCAGCCATCGTCGCGTGGGGAAGCCTGACATCGGCTGAGCCGGTGGACATTCTCGACAACGTGTTGACTCCCGGGTTGACCGAGGAGGAGGCCAACAGGCGTGCCGAAGACTGGACCCTCGAGCAGGCCCAAGCAAAAGGCTGGACCCCCTATCCCTGCTTCCATACTGGGGGAGATGACGGTATTCGGGCCATCGAAGGACGCCGTTGGCCACAAAATGACCCCGACTCGTCGCGGCTTGGATCTTGCGTGACCTACAGCTTCATGCCCACCGGCGTCGCCCTGGAAATGGGTCCGCCCGCGGAAGGCCCAAACACTTGGCCCGGCGGCATGCCGGTAGGTAGTGCAGCCGCATTCAGCGCAGCCGCAGTGACTTGGGAATCGGTGGCCGATGTTCACCTAACTTTGGTCACTGATGGCGGCGGAGCCTGGAATGCGGGCGGTCCGGCTGGAATAAAGGGCAATATCCGAGTTGGTTCGGGAACTCTCCCCGGCGGCGCGCTTGCCCATGGCTACTACCCACCACCGAATGGCGTTTCTGCCGCTGGTGATATCCATTTCGATGATGGCTTTGCTTGGGTGACCAGCGGCGCCGCCGCAGGTCCGCCTTTTGACGTGGAAACCGTTTCTCTGCATGAACTGGGGCACGCCCTGGGCTTAGACCACGTAGCTACCGTTCCAGGCGACATCATGTTTCCCTTCTACGGCGGAGTCAATAGGACACCAACCGCGGGCGACATCGGGTTCATGACCGGCATCTATGGGGCCGGCGGTCACGCCGCTGAGTGCAGCGGTGCCTGCTGTTTCAGCCGCAAGATCTGCGGTGACCGGACTTCGGCAGACTGTGCTGCTCAGGGCGGTACGTGGCGCGGTGCCGGAACCCAATGCCCCACCCAGAATGTTCAGACAGTCATGCACTCCAGCGGCCCGGTAGTTCATATCGTTGATCCGTCTGTCGATTGCTTCTTGATCAGCATGCCGGTTGGCCCATCAAGCGACTGCTGCTTCGCCACCGGACAGCCCGGCTGCAGCGATCCCATCTGTACTGCGGATGTGTGCGGTATCCTGCCGCAGTGCTGTGATTTGGGATTGGGCGGTTGGCAACAGGAGTGTGCCGACTTGGCTGCCGAGCTTTGCGGTGTATGCACGCCAACGGTTGAAGGCTGTGTTCCAGGTGTGCTCATCGACGCCTGGACTTCGTCCGAGGATCAGATCACTTGCCACAACTTCGGCTTCGATCTTACTTCGCCGCCTATCCCACCGAATTTCTTCGAGCCTGGGTCACAGGATTTCTTCGGAGACGTCTGCCTGATTGGTCAGCCGCTTGGCTCTACTCCGTTTGGAAGCTATGGCTCAGCTGATACGCTGATCTTGCGATCTGATGATCCCTTTGATCGTTGCGAACTGCCGGTACCGGGTGATGAACGGACCGTCTCGATTGAGATTGTTGCCCTAAACCTGCAGAGCATTGCACCAATCAACGTCCAAGTACTTGGCCAGCCAACGCAATGGGATGTTTTTGTCGACCTTTCCCAGGTTCCCGCGCCGCCAGGCCAAATGACAGCGACGAAGGAGCACTGCAACGGCGGCACTTACAATTCGATCCTGCCCGTTCAGCCAAGGTTCACATTCACCAAGATCGCCGGTCCAGGAGTGCCTCCAGGCACCGTTGTAGAGCTGGACACCGGCCTTGATGGCCAACCACCAATCCAGCTGTTCAGCTTCGACGGCAATTCATGGACGAACGACATAGACCCCTACCTAAACTTGGCAGGCGCCGGCGAAGGTTGCTCCGGTTTCCATCCTGGCGTGGAGGATCCCAACGCAGCCCCCGCCTGCGATTGCAACCTGAACCTCGTTCGCGACGATTGCGACATTGAATCCAATTTCAGTAGCGACTGCAATGCCAATGGCATTCCCGACGAATGTGATCCGGATGCGGACGGCGACGGCATTCCCGACGATTGCGACAGCTGCCCGGACACGCCAGGCATGCTCTGCCCGTCATGTACAACGCTGCTGGCTGCTAGAAGCTGTAACAACCACGGCTTGTTGAACCGTCAATGCCTGGACATCCTGGCCAACAACATCGAGCCGCGACTCAGCGGTGTGACCAGCGTCGAGATCGATGTCGATGCAGGAAGCGCCTCTAGTGCTTCGATTAGCTGTGTCAACAGTGGTGTCTACGCCGGTTCGGTGAGCATCTTGAACGCTGGAGGCACGATCAGGGTCGATATGATTCCGGCCCTTCCGGATGGCGATGCCTGCACCATCACCCTCGACTGCGGCGCCAGCCTTTGCGTCCGTGGCTTGGCGGGTGACATCGACCGAAACGGCATCGTCTCTACCGGTGATGCGTCCATCATCAAGCCGCACTTTGGCCAAAATGCTGCTACCGCAGGGGCAGAGTTCGACTTCGATCAGAACGACATCGTCTCAACGGGTGATGCCTCGATCGTCAAGCCGCGATTCGGTAATTCCGCACCGGCTTGTCCATAACGACCAGGCCAAAGCATCGGCGATTCGAGACCCCGAATCTCGGATCGCCGATCCTAGGCCGATACTGACTGACGCCCGCGACCGTCACACAGCGGTCGCGGGCGAGTTTTTTTTGCCCCTTCAAGGTGTATTCGCGATCCCCCCATCAAATGGTACAATCGGGCCAACATCGACCCGGTTAGCAAAAAAGGAGACGCTGCGGCCAACCAAGAGAACTGCAGCGATCAACAAGCAAATGGCCAAGCAACACAACCCAACGATCCAATTGCTTCAAGGAAGATTCGCCCAGCATCTGGCCATCTGCGCCGTGGCCGCCCTTACCGGCATATCCGGTTGCAGCCGATCTGAGGCTGAGGACGCTGCCGCCGAATCCAAGAGGTTCACCGAGGTGACCACCCAAGCTGGCTTCACCCACACGCACCACAAGCCGATCTTGGATCACAAGCTGGATAACATCATGGCCTGGGTTTGCAGCGTGGGCGCAGCGGCCGCAGCGGCCGACTTCGACAAGGACGGCTGGCAAGACCTATATGTAACCGATTCGCGAAAGGGCTTTGCCAACTTCCTCTACCGCAACAACGGTGACGGCACGTTCATCGACGTCGCAGCCCGAGCGGGCGTAGCCAACCTCAACGGCGACCAGGGAACCAGCATGGATTGCATTTGGGGCGACTACAACAACGACGGTTGGCCCGATCTTTACGTCGTCCGCTGGGGCACGGATGCACTGTTCAAGAACAACGGAGACGGCACCTTCACTGACTCAACATCCAAATGCTTCGCCAAACGAGATGGATCGCCGGGCACGGACTGGGCAAATGGAAACGCAGCCCTTTTCTTCGACCACAACCTTGACGGCCGCCTCGACATCTATGTCGGCAATTACTTCGACGACGTCGATCTGTGGCACCTCGACTCGACCCGCATCATGCACAACGATTTCGAGAAAGCCCGCAACGGAGGCAGCAACTTCCTCTACACACAACAGCCTGATGGCACTTTTGTTGAAGCGAGTGCCTCGTTTGACGTCGATGATCCCGGGTGGACCTTGGCTGTGGGCTCAGCCGACATCAACAACGACGGCTGGCCCGACTTATACTGTGCCGACGACTTCGGTCCGGATCAACTCTTCGTCAGTAATCGCAAAGGCGGCTTTACCAACGTGTCGGACAGCGCCATCGGCTTTGATACCAAGAAAGGCATGAACGTCGATTTCGGCGACTTCAATAACGATGGATGGCTGGACATCTATGTCGCCAACATCACTACAGCCGAGTATCTGCAAGAAGGCAACATGCTTTGGTACAACAACGGCTCGGACCAAGCCGGAGCCATCAGCTTCACCGACATCGCTCTGGAAACGGGCACCTACGATGGTGGCTGGGGCTGGGGGGCGAAATTCTTCGACCACGACAACGATGGCGATCTAGACATCCTTGCCGTCAACGGCTTCATCAGCGCCGGGGAAGGCAACTACTGGTACGACTTAGCGTCATGGACCGTCTTGGGAGAAGATTCCGCCGACGCCGCCAATTGGCCGGCCATCGGCACACGGTCATTTTCAGGGCACGAACGGTTCCGGTTTTGGCGCAACGACGGGATGAACTCTTTCAGCCAGCGCGCTGCGGAGGTAGGCCTGGATAGCAATCAGGATGGCCGAGGACTGGTCTGCTTCGATTACGATAATGATGGCGACCTGGACATCTTCGTCGCCAACCACGATCAGGCGCCCCACCTCTATCGCAACGACGCCCCAACCAACAGCTCGCACAATCAGCATTGGCTCATGGTTCAACTCGAAACCGATTCAGCCGCCAAAGTGAATCGCGACGGAATCGGTACACGGGTAACCCTGGTCAACAAGACAGGCCGACAAATTCGCGAGCGGGATGGCGGCAACGGCTATTGCGGCCAAAGCGACCCACGGCTGCATTTTGGCCTGGGTGGCGAGCAGCGCGTTGACCTCGTGGAAATCCGCTGGCCCGACGGCGGCCTGCAATACCTTGAGAATATCAAGGCGGATCAAATCGTCGTCGTCCGCCAGGATCCCGCCATCTACGCAACCAAGGTAGCCATCTTCACCGAAGCGCCGCGACCTTGGAAGCGATCTGAGTCTGCAAGCACGATTCCACCGCCTCCGGCGATTGATCCAGAGGCCCTGGATGGCCTGCTGGTAGACATGGAGCAACGGCTTGGCCAGTTCCCTGACGGCTACACCCTAGGCAGCGTCTACCGCCAACAATGCGCCGAGCACAGCCTCCACGAACGCGCGGTCGATTTCTTGAAGCAACTGCATGAGCAGCGACCGGGCCACATTCCAACCCGAATGGCCCTGGCTTGCAGTTATGTCGATAAGATTCCGACATGTGGTGGCATAGCAGCGGTCGTAAGCAAAGGCACGTTGGCCCGCAAATCGCTGAATCACTTGGACGACATCGTCAACAAAGAGAACGGCCTCTGGGTGGCCTATTATTGCCGGGCGATGAATCACCTGCATTGGCCAAGGGCGCTGCGGCACTCCGACGATGCAGCCGTTGACTTTTCCAAGTGCATCCAACTTCAGAAAGAATACGGTTCGCCCAATGCCCGGCCATACTTTGTCCGCAGCCACATAGGCCTGGGCGATGCCTGCGCCAAGAACAAGGAGTACAAGGAAGCCCGGGCCGCCTGGCGGGCAGGTTTGAAGGCCTTTCCCGAATCGGGGCAGCTCAAGAAACGATTGGCCCTCAAAGGCGATCGTGCCCTGCTCGACTACGTGGAAGAAGTCCGCAATCTAGAATCGCCGGTCGATACCGACCTGTCCTTCCTCGATCGGAGTCCATAGCCAGGCCCGCCGACCTCCATCTTTGGGCGCCAGCTTGAAACGACCAGACCCGAGCCACGATCAGAAGGCAGCAGAAGTTGCCTTATGCTCGCACGCCCCTAGAATGACCCGCTATCTATTGAAAAGCCGCGACCGACCCCATCGGGAAAGAATCAGTCAAAATGCGTTTTGCCTCTGCCTTGACATCACGACCCGACGGCGACAGCGCCACCGCAGACTTACTTGACCAAATTGGGACGACCATCGACCCTGCCGCGGCGAATTTCGCCTTGGTTTTCTGCTCAGCCCATTATGAGGACGAACTTCAGCAGATCATCAACGGCCTCACCCAGGCGTTGCCTGCAGCCAGCGTCATTGGCTGCACCGCTGAGGGAACCATCGGCTGCGACCGCGAAGAACAGCGAAGTTGCTCTATCTCGCTCCTAGTTGGTGAGATGCCAGGTGTAGACGTCCGCCCGTTCCAAATCAGCCAAGAGCAACTCGACCAATCCGAAGGGGCCGACGATTGGAAACCACTCCTGCAAATCGACGACCAAACCAACCCTTTCGTGGTCGTGTTTGGGGATCCGTTCACCTTTCACATCCAGAATTTTCTTGAGAAGACCAACCAGGCGCTACCCGGCATGCCTATCGTGGGCGGTTTAGCCAGTGGCGCTGATCGACCGGGCCAAAACCGATTGATCCTCGACGCTGGACTTTATGACGAGGGACTCGTGGGCCTCACTTTGAGCGGCAACATCTTTGCACGCACCGTGGTATCGCAAGGATGCAAACCGATCGGGACACCCTTCGTGGTCACCAAGTGCGAACGCAACATCGTTCAGGAGCTAGGCCGAAAACCCGCCCTGAATCGCCTGCGCGAAGTTGTCGAAGAGTTGGACCAAAAGGACTTGATCCTGGCCCAGCAATCGCTCTTCATGGGCAGGGCGATCAATGAATATCAGGCCAAATTCCGACGCGGCGACTTCTTGATCCACAACATTCTGGGTTACGACCAAAAAGGAGGAGCCATCGCCATCGCAGCTATGCCGCGCGTCGGCACGACCGTCCAGTTCCATGTGCGTGATGCCGGCAGTGCGGACGAAGATCTCCGCGACATGCTCGCCGATATTTCCCCATCTTGCCAGGAACACCCCCCCGCCGGGGCCATGTTGATCAGTTGCAACGGTCGAGGCATCCGCATGTGGCCCCAACAAGACGCCCACGACGTCACTGTGCTCCACGAAGCATGTGGCCAACTCCCCGTCGCTGGCTACTTCGCAGCCGGCGAAATTGGCCCGGTCGTGGATCGGAACTTCATCCACGGCTTCACCGCCATCGTCGTACTCCTCAGCCCCAAGCACAGCTAGCCATTGACATGCATCGTTGATCTTACAGCCGTTTGCCTCTAGCTTGTGCCCAAGCAGATGCACCCTTGGGGATACACCTCGCCGAACAAGCCCCAAAGGCAACGATCACAAATCGGTGGTGTGCTCTAAAAGCCCATCCCGCCGCGAATCATGGAAATGGAGACGCAACCGTGACCGAAACCAAGCCCGGATTCATCGAGACGGTCAAGAGTTACCCGGCCACATTCTGGGTAGCCAACACCATGGAAATATTCGAGCGGATGGCTTGGTACGGCTGGTTCACCGTGATGGCCCTTTATGTGACCGGCTCCGTCGAAACTGGCGGCTTGGGCTTTACCACTGAGACCCGCGGAATGCTTCAGGCGGTAGTGCCCTGCATTCTCTATCTCTTGCCGGTCGTGACTGGGGCACTGGCGGATCGCTACGGCTTTAAGCGGACTTTCGTCGTGGCCTATGTGATGATGATCGCCGCGTACTACCTGCTGGGGCAATTCCATACGTTACCCGGTTTCTTCATGGCTTTTCTGTTTGTGGCTTTAGCGGCGGCCACGTTTAAGCCGGTGGTGGTGGGTACGGTCGCTAAGGTGACGAACGAATCAAACTCAGCGACCGGATTCGGCATCTTCTACATGATGGTCAACATCGGTGGGTTCGTGGGCCCCATTGTGGCCGGTGTGGTGCGCGGCTGGGGTTGGGAAAACGTCTTCTACGCCTGTTCGGCCTGGGCAGTGGTCAATCTGTTGATCGTGCTGACCCTGTACAAGGAGCCCAAGGTTGAAGGCCTGGCCAAGGACAAGCGCACGCTCAAGAAAGTAGGTGACGACCTGGTTGAGGTGCTCGGCAACGGTCGCTTCTTCATTACCACCGGGACGGTCATCATCGCCTTAATGGTGGCCAGTGCTTTGTCCAGCATGCGCGTCTCTTGGTTTTCGTGGAAATGGTGCGGCATCATTCTGGTGGGCTGGGTGGTGCTGAACATTCTCTACGACCTTGTCATGCCCGCCGGCAGTGGCCGACCCCAGAAAGCCGGTCAGCCGAGACGTTTCTTCTTGGCCAAACGCATGCATTGCAGCAACTGGCGCTTCTGCGTGTTCCTGTTGATCATGTCCGGCTTCTGGACCAGCTTCAACCAGATCTTCTACACCATGCCGGAATACATCAGAGACTTCACCGACACCAGACCAATGCTCCGCGCAGCACAGAGTCTCGAATCGACGACCGTGTGGAAGTGGGTTTTTGGTGAGGCCGATCTTAGCAACCCCAACGAGGGCATAGCAAGTAAGATGGCGACAATCAACGAGTCAGAACGAGGCGTCATCGTCAGATCCATAGGCAATCTGAACGAAGTCCTGGCCAGCGACGGGGCACCAAGCCGGGCGCTACTCAAGACTTTGTCCCAGGCGCGTGTGGACGAGTTCATCGATTTGGCCGGCGGACCAGTTCGACAGGCCTACGACCAAGAACTGCCCGAAACCGCTGACGGCGATACGGTCACCGCTAGCGCCAAATCTCGCAGAATTGATAGGCTATCCGACGCTGATGTGGCTGCAATTTTCGCCGTGGCAAAACCTACCGCCGATGCAGATCCCGATCATCCTTGGGTACGCGAAGCGCTGGATCAGACTGCTCACCATCTAATCGGCACCAAAGTTCGCGTGACCCCTGATAGGCTCGAAGAGATCGTCTTGGAAAATTCCGACGACACGCAAACGGCCACCAACCGGATCATGATTGAGTGTCGGCAAGTCAATCCCGAGTTCATCGTCAACATCGATGCTCTGGCCATTATCATATTCCAAGTACTTATCTCCTTTCTGATGGCCAAATTCCACCGTTTCACGACCATGATTGTGGGAATGGTGATCGCGGCTGTCGGCATCGGACTATCCTTCTTTGCCGGCGACAATGGCATGCTGGGCACCGGTGGATCAGTCGTCATCGTGGCCCTGGGCCTGTTCACCTTCGCCATAGGCGAGATGATGGCCAGCCCGACAAGTCAAGAATATGTGGGGCGAATTGCGCCTAGAGACAAAATCGCGCTCTACATGGGCTACTACTTCGTGGCCGTCGCGTTAGGCAACCTGTTCGGCGGAATTCTTTCGGGGCAGCTCTACGGCAAACTCGCCCGAGACATGCAAAGGCCCGATCTGATGTGGTTGGCCTTCGGCGGCATCATGTTGTTCACGGCCATCGTATTCCTGCTCTACAACATGTTCGCGCTGCCGAAAGATCAGGCTGATTCACTGACTCCGGCAACGTAACTGGCGGGCGTTCAACCAGTCGAAGCAGCAAAGCTATGTTGCCTCAACTACCGGGATGGTTTTTCTGATAGAGTCGTTCGATTTGATCGACCATGGTTCGCCAATCAAAGCGGGTCAGGCACACCGCCCGGCCCGCTTGACCCATGCGCTGGCGCAACGGGGCGTCATTGACGAGCTTGATGACAGCCTCGGCAAGTCCGTCGGTATCGCCGAGCCGAACTAACTCTCCCGTCACGCCCGGATCGATCACTTCAGGAGCGCCGTCATTGTCGAAGCTAACTACCGGCACCTCGCAGAGCAGTGCTTGGGGCAGCGCCCGAGGCAAACCCTCCCACTCTGAAGCATGCACCAGCAAGTCGAAGCCACATAACAACTCGGGAATCCGCTCAGGTGGCACTAGGCCGGTCAGGTGCAGGCGATCCGTCAACCCAAGATCCCTCACCGCCTGCTCATACCGCCTGCGGTCGGGGCCATCACCGACCCAAACCCAGTGAACGCCAGGGCAGGCATTGGCAACCGCGGACATGGTGTTGATGATCGACTCGTATCCCTTGTTGCGGAACAAACGGGCGATCGTGCCCACCACAACGGCATCGTCCTTGACGCCCCACGCTTGCCTCACCCTTCCCCGCGTCTCCGCATCCGGGCTGAATCGAGCAACCTCCATCCCTGAATAGATCGTGCTGAATCGATCAGCGACTCCCAATCCGCCCACAACCGCCTCTCGGGTCATGGCATCAGCCACCGAAATAAATGCATCGGTGCAGGCCCCAGCCCTCTGCTCAAACATGCGGTACACGGCGCGCGTTAGGGCGCTCTGGGTGCGGTTGAAACTCATCCCGTGGATGGTGTGTACAACCAGCGGCACGTCCGCCCTTCTGGCAGCCAAGCGACCCAGAATGCCCGCTTTGCTGCTGTGCGTGTGCACCACGTCACAGGACGTTTCCTTGAATAAGGCTGTGAGTTTCATGAGGCAGCTCAGGTCTGACCAGGGACTGACCTCACGCAACAGTTCAGGCATGACCACGGCCTCAACGCCCCCGGCGGTGGCTCGATCCCATAGAGAGCCTTCTGGCCCCGTCTGCGGACCCGCGATCAGAGTCACCGCATGGCCCTTCTCAGCCAATCCGCGGCAGGTAAATAACGTGTTTTCTTGGGCGCCGCCAACGATTAGACGTGTGATAATATGAATGATTTTCATGCGTACTTGTCGGCCGACGCGCCAAGAGTAGGTTCATCATCATCGCTGGGTATTAAAAACTGAGATGGATAGCGAACCCAACGCAAACTCAACCCCCGCGCCGGAGCCGTTGGACCTGCCTCGGCGCGATCAAGGCTGCCCAGGATTTCTGCGATGCGGCCTGGCTCCCAGTGACCACGCCCTACCTCAATCAGCGTGCCCACCATGTTTCGCACTTGGTTGTACAAGAACCCCCTGCCCTCAATGCTAACACGAATCTCGTCATCGAAGCGTTCGACCTCGCACCGAAGCACGGTGCGTACATAGGATTCTTTGGGCGAACCCTTGGAAGCCATCGACTGGAAATCCATTTCGCCGATAAAATGCCGCGCCCCGCATCGCATCCGCTCAACGTCAATCGGATGCCAGTAGTGATAGGCCTGCCTCTGGGTGAGGTGCTCCACCGGGCGGTGGATGGAGGCGTGGATGCGGTAACGGTACATCTTGCTAAGCGCTTTGCGGCGAGCATCGAAGTCAGGCGACACATCGCGTGCTGCCAGGATGGAAACATCTTTGGGCAATCGCGAGCCAATCGCCCGCCGAAGGTTGTCAGCAGGGATGACACTTTGCGTGAAGAAGTTTGCGACTTGACCGGCTGCGTGAACGCCCGCGTCGGTGCGCCCGCTGCCTATGATCTCAACCTGAAGGCGGGCTACCCGGCGTACAGCCTGTTCAACGACGCCTTGTACAGTCCGCAGGTTAGGTTGGACCTGCCAGCCGTGGAAGTCGGTACCGTCGTAGGCGATGGTCAGCATCACGTTTCGCACCATGCCCACCATGGTACGTCCGGCCACGCCCTTTAGAAAGTGCCTGGATACAGATTGCCTTCTAGGCCACCAACTCCTCAGTCAAGACCGAGCCAAACCGGTGACGCAACCGCATCAGGATTTCCTTGTGGATCTGGCTGACCCGCGACTCGGAGAGGTTCAACACCAAGCCGATCTCCGCCAT
Organism: Phycisphaerae bacterium; assembly: GCA_029260235.1. Lineage (GTDB taxonomy): Bacteria > Planctomycetota > Phycisphaerae > UBA1845 > UBA1845 > OFTM209. Next base: position 17,936 of record JAJDDP010000090.1, read on the forward strand.
GGTCAGTTCTTCGTAGTAGTAGAGCATGATGACCAAACGTTCTTCGCGAGACAGGCCTTTGGTCAAATGATCTGCCAGCATGTTGCGCGAAACATTTAGTGCCGGATCGTTGAGTCGATCATCCCCAACATCCCATACGCGCGAAGGGCCATGAGCGCCTTCTTCGCCGGTAGGCTCCATAGCGCTGAAATGCACTTCTTTGCCCAGTTGAGAAAGCCTGCACAAATGGTCGTATCGATCAACCGTGATACCCATCCGAATAGCCACTTCTGATTCAGTGGGTTCCCGGCCGACTTCAGCATCGAGCATTTCTCGGGCCAACTGCCGCCTCTTCTCAAACGTGCGCACCGTCCGACTCTGCGGATCCAAACTTCTAAGCCAGTCCATCACGGCGCCACTAATGCGCTGCTGACAGAACGTCTCGAACTTGGCTTTCTTCTCAGGGTCGTAGGCTTGCACAGCCTCGATCAAACCATCAAAGGCAGCACTACAAATTTCATCGTACGATATTTGGGCTGGCAACTTGCGCGAAAGGCGAGCAGCATGAGTGTGCACGAGGTGGCTGTATCTAACCACCAATTCGTTCCTAAATTCAACCTTGCGGTTCTTCAGGTATCTCTGCCATAACTTCTCGACCGTAAGATTGGAAAGTTTCATGCGCGAGGTTTCCTTTCGCCACTGAGTCGGGGGCCTAAGAGATGAACGCTCACATCATTCAGCAGAAATCGTCCTCGATGATTCGACTCCGAGGATGACCGCCTTCTTGGGCAAGCTGCTGTGGAGAGGGACGACGGGGCCAGACCTGCTCGGATCCTGCAAACACGATCACCGAACATCCCGGCCTCGGCACGGGCTTGTCCGATCTGACGTGTTTCGGCGATTCGGCGAGTCAGGTGATTCACGCAAGCCCTCCAGACCTTGCATTTGCCCATCGAACGGGGCACCCACGGCGTCCAGCATAGTCCTTCGGCCGTTCGTGCCCGATCATTGATTATAACCTGCCCATTTTGACATACATTTCGGCTGTTTGGGTAATTTGGGGTAAATTCCCCAAGGCAATTCGCTCCGCCTCAAGGCCTTCCAGTATGCCCTCTTGCGTGCAGATATCGTCCGTACAGGGCCGAGAATTCCGTTCCCCACACCAAGCCGCTGGCTGCTGAGGTATCTGCGGAAATAGCCCTGAGAGGCTGTCAACGGCCTTCGCGGTGGGAATCTGGACTTCTATCGTTGTGGTTGACAATATGGAGGCTCGGGGTAAGCTGGCATTCTTGTACCTTGGATCGAGGCATGACCACCTCCCAAGGGTCATTGCGGGCTCATAGCTCAGTTGGCAGAGCGCATCGCTGATAACGATGAGGTCCCAGGTTCAAGTCCTGGTGGGCCCAGTAGAGGTTTTGAAAGGACGCAACCGTGAATATCACGTTGATCGTGACTGCCCTCTTAGCCGGTGCTGCCGTGCTCTTTTTGATTCGCGGCGGCGGCGGGTGAGGCCCTAACAAGTCTTGCTGAGCGTGTCTTAGCAACGAATTGGATTCAGTGAACGGCAGTCGGCAAAGCCGTAGAACCGATTGCTCTGGGCCGTACGCATCAAATCCTCAAAATACTGTCGGGGCCGTAGCTCAGCTGGGAGAGCGGCTGGTTTGCAACCAGCAGGTCGTCGGTTCGAGTCCGATCGGCTCCATGGAACAGAGCGGGAGCAGTCAGCGAGCATACCTCACAGCGACGTGGCTGTACTGAAAACGTCAACTACCAAACATTTTTCAAAAAAAGGCTGTTGACGCCTGAGAAGTTCGCAGTATCCTTGCTCCGCTCACGAGGAATGGGAAACGAGACTTTTTTCTGACCCCAAGCCTCTGCTCTTTGACAATCGAATAGACGAATGCGTCTGTCGAATTTGAAAATTCGGTGGCAGCAATTCAAGGCCTTTCGAGGTCGTTGCTTTGTTGCCGGCGGGTTGAAGATTTGACAAACGGTATGTGGACACAACTGTCTTTTTCCACCTGAGATCGTTGACAAGGTTGTGGTTCTTCAAGCCGGGCTTCCTGGCGAGAGGGGTTGCTTCTGAGTCAAAGTTTTTGATGGAATTCGAGCGTTTTAAAGAAGGCAGCTTGACCCCGACATCGGTCTTATTGGTGTCGGCCCCTCATTAATGTGGTCAAGCTATTAAGAGTGCACGGTGGATGCCTTGGCGTCGAGAGGCGATGAAGGACGTGGTAGGCTGCGATAAGCCCCGGGAAGTGGTCAAACACACTGTAATCCGGGGATCTCCGAATCGGGAAACCGGGCGTCACTGGGCAACCAGATGGCGTCACCGGCGGGTGAATGCATAGTCCGTCGGGGCCAACCCAGGGAACTGAAACATCTAAGTACCTGGAGGAAAGGAAATCAACCGAGACTCCGTTAGTAGCGGCGAGCGAAAGCGGATCTAGCCCAAACCGGAGCGCTTGCGCTCCGGGGTTGCGGGCCTCTCTTATGGGAGTTACAAAGGCATCGTCAGCAGAACGGCCTGGGAAGGCCGGGCATAGAGGGTGACACCCCCGTATGCGAAGACGAGAGCCCTCCCGAGAGGTACCAGAGTAGCGTAGGTGCCGTGAAACCCTGCGTGAAGCTGGGGGGACCACCCTCCAAGGCTAAGTACTACTCGACGACCGATAGTGTACAAGTAGGGCGACTGAATGGTGAAAAGAACCCCTGTAAGGGGAGTTAAAAGAACCTGAAACCGTGTACTTACAAGCTGTGGGAGCACGATTTTGCCGGCTTGCCGGTAAGCGTGTGACCGCGTGCCTTTTGCATAATGAACCGGCGAGTTACGATCTGTAGCAAGGTTAATCCGTTTCGCGGAGGAGCCGAAGCGAAAGCGAGTCTGAATAGGGCGAATATAGTTGCAGGTTGTAGACGCGAAACCGAGTGATCTACCCATGGCCAGGTTGAAGTGACCGTAAAAGGTCGCGGAGGACCGAACGGGTTAACGTTGAAAAGTTATCCGATGAGCTGTGGGGAGGAGTAAAAGTCTAATCAAACTCGGAGATATCTCGTTCTCCCCGAAATAGCTTTAGGGCTAGCCTCGGGCCACTACTCTGCGGGGGTAGAGCTACTGAATGAATCGAGGGGGCCACCAGCCTACCTCCTTCAATCAAACTCCGAATACCGCAGAGACTAACCCGGGAGTCAGACTATGGGGGATAACCTCCGTGGTCAAAAGGGAAACAACCCAGATCGTCGGCTAAGGTCCCAAATCCGTGCTAAGTGCATAAGGAAGTCCTCTTTCTGAGACAGCGGGGATGTTGGCTTAGAAGCAGCCACCATTTAAAAAGTGCGTAATAGCTTACCCGTCGAGAAACTGGGCACCGATGATGAACGGGACTAAGCATGGAACCGAAGCCACGGGTGCAATGCCATTTCGGTGGTATTGCGCGGTAGGGGAGCGTTGATAGGCAGATACGGGCCGTACCGAAAGGAGCGGTGGTGGGCC
>JAJDDP010000010.1 GCA_029260235.1 Phycisphaerae bacterium
GTAGCGATCCGAGCGGCAACAGTCTGCGCTCCTCAGTTCAGCAAGTACCCCCAAGCAACCCATCTGCGCCACAATCGCAAATATTCAGTCCAGTAGGACGAATGTTGCTCTGGTTGAGGGTGACCGTCGCCCAGGCCGACTGTAAGGAGTGGGGCTCACGCCGAGCGCTACCCAACGAACCGCAAGGTGTGACACATGGCAGATGCAGGAAAGTGTGATCGACCTGTGTCATCGGTTGGTAAGATGCCCACTCCGAGCAAGGTCGTCCAGGCCTGCGAATTGATCGGCGTCTTTGTTCCGGCGATTGCGGTTCTTGCACTCGGGCGGTCGCTGTTTGCCCAGGACCCCGGTGCCCAACAAATGGCCGCCTCGCTGGCGATCCTGCTGATGATCTTCCTCATTTGGGTGGGGCTGCGACTGAGAGGCCAATCATGGAGCCGCTTCGGATTGGGGCTTGGATTCGGCAATCGCCGGACGATCCTTCGTGCAGTCGGGCAATCGATCATTGTCGCGGCTGCGGCCAGTGCCGCTTTCGTCGGTGTCGGAGTAGTCATTGGGATCATTGCGGGGCAAGCGAATCAAGCTGAGATGAACGCTGATTATCTCCGTGGCAATCCGTTTGCGCTTGTCGTGACACTTCTCATCATCTACACGACGGCTTCTTTCGGCGAAGAGGTCATCTATCGGGCATTTCTCATCAACAGGATTGAAGAATTGGGATCAGGCGGCCGGCGCGGGCGGTACATCGCCGTTGCCATCAGCTCCGTCGCGTTCGGCTTGGCTCACTATAGCTGGGGCGTCGCAGGCATGGTGCAAACGGCTTTCATGGGTCTGGCCCTGGGCGTGTCTTACCTGCTCGCTGGGCGCAACCTTTGGGTGACAATCCTTGCACATGGATACATGGACACCATCCTAGTCATCCAGATGTATCTAACCGCTAATCAACTCGTTACCGACTGATGGCTGAGAATGCAGCGTTTGCTGTTGCCGAACACCAAACCAAATAATGCCCATTGCTGTGACTGCTGGCCGCGCTGTTCATGGCGTGTCGCAGGCATACTGCTGAAACCGATTAGAATTTCTTCGGCAAGGCCTACTCCACAGACTTGCATGGCTGGTCTCAGCGAATCACGGTTGGAGATGGGGACAAAGTTGCGCCCGAGCGATCAAACTTCTAGCTTCTTGGATTCGACTTGCATACGGCTAAGTAGAGCACACCGGCTAGGATGAAGGTGGCGCCCAGGAAGGTGCCGTTGGCTGGGGTTTCGCCACGGGCTAACCAGACCCAGGTTGGATTGAGGACCGGCTCGAGCATCACCACCAGGATTGCTTCCTGTGACGATACGCGGGCGATACCGGCTGCGTAGAAAACGTATGGTACGCCGAACTGCACTACGCCGGTGAAGGCTAGCCAACCGAGTTGCGGCATCGTCAAGCTGAACCCGTCGAATACAACCGCCAGCGGCATCAGCAGTAGCCCCGACCCCGCGCACATCATGAAGGCCAACATGACAGGCGGTAGCCCACGAACCCGGCGAAGAAGCACCGAGAGCAACCCAAACGTCAGCCCGCTGGTCAGGGCGAGGCAAAGCCCGAGACCATCTGAGCTGATCTGGTCAGCAAAGATCACCCCGACACCGACCATGGCTGCTGCCAATGCTCCCCATTGTCGGGCGTGGGCGGATTCGCCCAAAATGAGCGGTGCGAAAACGAATACCCACGCAGGGGCTGTGTACTGCAGGATGATGGCGTTGGCGGCAGTCGTGAGTGTCGTGGCCAACACGAAGGTTAGCGTGAGGCTTGTGAATGCGAAGACTGCCCCGATCAACCAACGATTGTGTTCAACGGGTTTCCATCTCCGCAGAGCGAACGGCATCAGAAAGAGGGCTGCGATGAAGGATCGTCCAGCGGCAACGGTGTATCCGCCGACCCCCATGGACTGGAGCCCCTTAACCAACACACCGTTGAGGCTCCACAACGAAGCTGCTGCCACAAGAAGCAGCAGGCCAGTGCGATGAGCCGACCTTTGGGAAACCGAGCTCGTCGTCACGGCGCGGCACCGGATGGATCGCTCGTCAGGATGCGGCATACCTGGTTGTGGATGTCGTTGTATGGCTTGGAAGGCCCCTTGAAGCCGTTGAACAAAACGGAGAATGCCCGCCATTGACCGCTCGGTGTAATGGCATATCCGCTCAGTGTACGCACGCCGCTCAGATAGCCAGTCTTGGCAAAAACCTTCCCGGGAAGTTTCTTCAACCTCTTGCGCAGTGTTCCATCCGTGCCCGCTTCAGAGAGTGATTGCACGAACAATTCTCGGTGTTCGTGCTTCTGCATGTAGGTTAGCACCGCGACGATGTCAGCCGCCGTCAGTCGATTCTTGCGGCTTAGGCCCGAAGCGTCGGCGATGACCAGCCGATTGACGCTTGCGCCGGTCCTTGCCAGGAAATCGCGCAACGCGGCTCGTCCGGTCTGCCAGCTGCCCACCGGGGTCTCGGTTCCTCGTCGGCGCGACCACTCATAGCCAAGGCGTTTCATGAGGGCTTCGGCGAACATGTTCTCCGAGTCCTTTCCGACGCGGGCTAGGACAGCCGCTAGGGGGGTCCGGTGCTCGGCGACGACCTTGCAGTTTGCAGGCAGTGCGCCATCGGACATGCGCAGCTGTTCAAGCCGTAATTCACCGGCGATAGTAATCCCTTGCTTCCCCAAAGCGGTCCGCAGGGCACTGGCTGTCAGCAATACTGGGTCCGGCACCGGTACCGAAGGAAAAGGCCAAGGCTTGGCGCACCGTCCAGTCACCACAAACCGGAATTCGTCTCCCGGGCGGTTAATGATGGCATTGCTTTTCTTCGAGCTAGTTTTGCAGCGATTATCCAGCTTGATAATCTCGGCACTTGGCGAGCACTCCCACAATACCGGATCTCCAACGCGTTTGGCTGGCTTGACGGTTATGTCCACGCAGTTCTGATGGTAGTTCAGTCCTGCGACCGGAGCGGCGAATGGCTTTAGCAGGTCTCGAGACTCCCAGTCGGGATGAACATACACCGCATCAAAGACGCTCGCATCGACTACCAGATCGCCTGAAATATGGGTGATGCTTTGTGCACGAAGAGTGCTGGCCCATTCGTCGAAAACGAACGCATTGCCGAGGCCTAGGATGACAGCTACTTTTTCATCGCCCAGAGCTGGGTCACCGTCGCCGATCAAGACCAAATCGTCTCCACGCATAGCCAGCACAGTTTGGAATTCAAAATTCGGCCCCAGCAGATCAATCGCAGCGGCCATCACGGTTAGCTTCTCGTTGCTTGCCGGTAGAAGGGGGGTAGCTTCGTTGACGCGACAAAGCACTCGGCCATCTGACAAGTCTACCAGCTCTGCACCACAGACGACGCCCTTTGCGATTTTCGTTGTCAGTAATGACCGCGCAGCTGAACCGGGATCGCCAGCCCAGGCCGAGGAAGAGGCGCATAGCAGAACAGCGATCCCCACTAGGCTGCGAAGTTTGCAATTGGCCACGGGACGCCGTTGAGAAAGCAGGGTCATGGAATAGCCCCCTCCCTGGGGTGTTGAGATGACGAACGAATCGCGGCACCCAAGAGGATCACACCCGCCGCTCCGGCAAGCGCCATCATAGACCGCACATTCCAATCCGATCAACCTTCCCTCTGTCGAGGCCCCCAAAAGTCGGTCAGAAAATTGGCCGTCCGGACTCGGGAGGCTATTCAAACGGCAGATTCGACGGTTGAAACCTATCTTGACAATCTCATCGCCCAAGCTATCATCCTCGTTCCCCGAAGGGGCAAAGGTCGGTTTGAACCGGCCCGCTCCGTCGTAGAGGGGCCGTAGCTCAATTGGTTAGAGTACCGGACTGTCGATCCGGTGGTTGCGGGTTCGACTCCCGTCGGCCTCGATGACTAAAGCCCCGTGAGTCAATGACTTACGGGGCTTTGTTTGTTTCTCGACTCGGCCAGAATGGCGACGGTGGCAGAACGGTGGCAGGATTAGCCCACCTTGCGACTTCGTCGCTTCATTGCGCTCCGCACATCCCCGTCATAGACTTCGGCGTAGTATTCCATCGTGGTCTTGATATCCGCGTGGCCCGCCACCTGTTGCACGACGATTGGCGGTACGCCGTCCAGCAAAGCGCGGCTGATCCCGGTCCGGCGTAGGTCGTGAAACGTGATCGTCTTCCCCCGCTGGCCAGTGCCTTCGCAGTGCTTGCAATCGGACGCGGTGCCGGCGACATCGTGCCGCCCAGATCCCGCGCAGGCCTTGCACGTCGCCTGGTCGAGGGCTTCGATACTGGCATCCTCGATGATTTGGGCCCATCGCTTGTGCAGGTTGTGCCGATCCGCGTATATCGCGAATGGCCCACCCTCATGGGCGGTTTCGATTTGCAGCCTGAGCTGACCCAGGTCGTCCAGGACGGTGGGGTTGCACTCGATGGGGACACGGCGGTCTGTGTGCGACTTGGTATCACGAAACGTCACGGCAGCCCCTGAGAGGTCAACGTCTTCCCACCGCAGGCCTGTGACCTCTGACAGCCGCCCCCAAGTCTCTAGTGCGAACCGAATCAGTGCTGCCATACGGAAACCGTAGCGGTCCTCGGCGGCTTTGATTAGCCGGGCCTCTTCGTCGGGCTGGACGATGCGCTTGCGTTTTCTCTTCTGCTTCGCCCAGGTCCAACCGTCCATCGGACTCTTGGCCAGGTACCCTCGCTTGATTGCCTTGTTGAATGCGCCGCGTAGGTATCGGAGTTTCTTATTGATGGTGGCGACGGTGTTTGGGCGCTTCTTGGCCTTGAGTGTTTCAACGTAAGACTCAATCATACCAAACGAAACCCGCCGCGGTGAGGCCGGCTTGCACATCTCGCCGAATTCATCCAGTGTTCGCTTGGCCTCGCCGGCGTCACACTTCCCGGCAATCTTGCTGATGTGCTTCGCCACAAAGTCGACCCAGGCGATGGCCTGGATGTCAACGTGTGTACCCGCCCGCAGCTCACCTTCAAGCGTAGCTGCCTCACGATCCGCCCGCTTCTTGTCAGTGCCTACCTTGCGGCTGCGCCACTTGCCGGCGTGCGGATCAATCCAGCGCAGGTGATAGGATTGTTTGCCGCTCTTCAGCTTGCGAGCACGGATCCATACTTTCGGTTCGTCTGTCATCGTCCACCTGTCTTTCTCCATTGCAAGAGTCACCCGGACCCACCGGCCACGCGGCCGGCAGGCGGGGGATAGTTTCACATTGGGAATACAACCCGCAGTTTTGGCTCTGGTTTGATCGCCGATTTTGCCAATACCGGCAGGTACGAAATCAAGATATCAGTCGGTGTCTCGTCGATTAGCCGGTGCGCCTCCTCAAGCGCAATAGTCCGCGGTGGTTTCATCCCGTCATCTCTGGCGATGTTCATGCGGGCACCTCTTCTGTGTCCGGCCCTACGAATTGGAGGATCGGAGACGGAGGTGGGCAAGAGAGCTGCGTGCGGATGTCGTAACGGCAAGCGTCGCGCAGGTCCGTAAGATCTTCCAAGCCGTGGATTTGGTCGATGAGCTGATGCAACTCTCGCCTGATTGCCTCGATGGCGTTGCTGTTCATACCCCACCGCCTTCGACCGCCGGCACCGCTTGGAGTTCAGGACGGTCAGCCATCTCAGCTTTGAACCGCGAGTACATTGCATCGCGATCTCTGATGTCGTTTCGAAGACTGCTACAGATATAGGTCAGCGGCCCCACTTCCGACTTATCAACGAGCTCGTGTGCTTCCTTGCGGGTACGCGACAGGAGCTCCTCTTCTGGTGAATGGGTGCTCTTGGCTTCGTCGTCAGCACAACCTTGCTCCGGGTCGCTGAGGCCATCGAGATCATCTTCGTCATCCTCGTCCTGCCAGTCGCGGCACGGGTCAACAGGAGTTACCAGGACGTCGCTCCAACACACGCCAGAGACTTGGCCCTCGTGCTCCCCACTCAGCCAGCGGACGAAACAGCCTTCGTAGCTCATGCTCTTGAGGATGCACTCCTCGGATGCACCGTTGAAATTCGCGAGGATCTTCATCCCCTCTTGCAGGTGGATGTTACATTCGCTGACGTTGAGGTCGCGCAGGGTGGGCTCGGGGGCGTCCGCGGAGTCGTTGGTGTCCCCATGGTCCGCGTCTTCGGGAGCTGGCGGCTGGCTGGCGTTTCCATTCTTGCCCGAGAGCACAGCCACCCGCTCGCAGATTTCGTCCTCGATGGCAACTGTGCCCTCGCCGTACTGGTCCACTTCGAGACTCACCCGCGCCGTTTTTCGCCTGTCACAAAGCAAGAGGCTCGGCCTGCCATCAATTCCGACGTTGAGCCGTATCCGTTTTCGCTCTTCGTCGTCGGAGATGGAAATCTCGGATTCGTGATCACCGGCGAACAGGCACAAACGCTGCTCGCGGTCGTTGCCCAGGAAGGACATGGCTGCGTATGGGCTATCGGGTTTGTTCTCTCGTACCCGCATCCTTAGCCGCTGGTGCCCGTCCGCGTCCTTCATAATGAGCGCCGGCCCATCGTCCAGCATCCGAAGGGCTGCCCGCTCGCGTCCCTTGTCGTCGCGCAGGATGAACTCTTGGGCCTCGACTACTCTTGTGGCTTTCTCCACTGTGCTTTGATTCTGCATTGGTATGCACTCCTGCCGGTTGTCCGGCGTTGTTGCTGTGCTAGGATGTGCAAGGGGTGGGGACGGCCATCCGTGGCCATTCCCCTTCCCGAGCGTAATTTGCCCGTCAGTCGATCCTGCCACGGTTGCGGCTGACGGGTTTTCTATGCGCTGATGTTGCTGTCGTTGATCCGGGATCCAGCCAACCGCCAGGCGGCCAACGGCCTCGGTCCCACTCGCTGCGGATTCGCGCACGGTCTTCGCACCGTGCCAGCTTTGCACTCGCGTTCATTCCTCTTGCTCCGGAGCGCAGCGCCGGGCGAATGGTGCGATATCCGCTACGAAGAGCGGCCGGGGTCATTACTTTGCCCGACACCATCCACCCGACGACGCTCGGGTATATACCGATTGGAATTTCGAGGATTGCTTCGTATTCATATCGTCCGCAAGTATCAACCCGCGGGCGGTTCGCTGTCAAGGGGAATCTTCCCAGAGGCGTCACCCGTGAAATCAAGGATGCCCAGAATCAAGCCGTGTGCCACGTTCTGAGCCTCAGCCTCCCATCGGGCCACCACGGGCCAAAACGTCTCAGGCGGCGATTCTCGACGTCCTGCGGGATTCAACTGCTGATATCAATTTTCGTTCTGTGCTGAATCGGGTAGGCTGTTGGCTCAAATCTGAAAGTACGCGGGAGCGGACATCGAGGGATCTTCGGCGAACCAGGCTCTTCAATTCAAGGGGTGCGGACAATGAAGAAAGCAATCACAATCATCGCGATCATCTTAACGTGCGTTGCATTTACGGCCCTTGCGGGTGACGGACAGAAGCGGACGCTGCAAACTCGCGTTGCTGATCTCGAATCCAGCGTCGCTGCGCTACAGGCAGTGGCAGGCCTGTTTCATTCCCGCTCTACGATGGGGAAGTCAGTTGGCCAAGTCAAGTTGAGGCTGCCTCTCTGGTTGGTGGAAGAGCTGGGCGGCGGCGAATTCATCTTCAGGGAACCCCGTTCGCAGACCGAACAAGGGCCCAATGAAGTCGTGCATATTCTTTCGTCGAATGGGATGCTTGAGAGCTTCGCGGCCACAAGCTTCTTTCCGACGTCGGGCCTAGATCATGGTTCTCAGTATCTGGCAAGAATGACAGTGCCAGTAGTGCTGGCTGCCTGGTTGATTGAAGCTGAAGAAAGTCTAATCGACGCGGCGATACTCGGAGCCTACGATAGATTTCGCCGTGCGGACTCAATTGGTGTGGCCGGCGCCGACCACTATGAAGCCGTTGGCAAGCACCGTCTGCTCATCTCAATCAACAAGAATAGGAACTCCATCGTGTCGTCGATTAGAGTTTCGAGGCAATGGTGAGAACATGCATATCCGGGTCCGTGGACAATTCCGACACGGTCGCCGGATTCGTGATTGTGTTGGCTTGCGTTGTCGCGGGTGTCCTGATCCGGGCGCTAGTCAAGCCGAGACGTGATGCTGAAACCCGCTGCCGGAAGTGCGGGTACATTCTTCGCGGGTTGGTGGAGCCTCGGTGCTCGGAGTGTGGGGAGGCGATATGAGGTTTCCTCTCAGGTGAAGGGTCAAACACTGCTCATAGTGGTTCATTTTCGGGAAAGGAATCAATCAGTGGACGCAGAACGTAAGCAGCATTTGCTAGAGATCGACTTCGGGCTAAGGTGCCCTAGTTGCAACAGTGGCAACGTGACCGAAAAGAATGTTCATGGCAACGGACACAGGCATTTTCGGGTAATGCACTGCCACGATTGCCCCACGCTGTGGCGTAACGTATTCACGCTCACCGACATCGAACTGCTGCCACCACCTGGAGGGGGCGACTACGATGATCAATAGAGGATAGCAGCCGTATCTAGGGAGTGATGGTAGCCCTGCAGGCGGACAGTGCGCACAACAGGCAACGGCGATTGGAGAGGATCCTCGCCATCCTTGAGATGGACGCCCCAAAGGAAACCTAGATGCCCTGGACGACGAGTTTGAGCGAGATCAAGGGTAGCCAGCTTGAACGAACCAACCCCAGCAACCCAAGCCGTCGTCGCCGTGCATCTCGAATCCGGCGAGCGGTATATGGTACGCGGGCCTAGCCTGTACGATGCCGTCGCTGAACTGGCTGGGCAGGTTGGGGTTGAGTTGCGGAATGGTCAGCCCCAACCCGAGCACATGAGCGGCTATTATCGGCGATCGAACGCCCTCTAGCCCGTTCATCGGCCAGTGTCGGCTCTGAGGCCGATCATTTGACCCCATGTTGCGACGAAGTTTGACTCTCAAGCACCCGATCATAGAATCTAGGATCTTGAGGATTTGGGAGTCTGGCCACAAACATCTGACGCCGATCCACAAATTACTGCTTGGGGAGCGCTGTCTTGAAGCTGCGTCGTCCACCTGTCGTCGAAGCCTGGATTGAATTTCATTTCCGCGGAAGCGAAACGGTGGAGTTGTGGCCCGACGGCCTGCAGGGCTTTGTCGAGTCTCTTCAGGGAGATTTTCCGCACCTCGATCCTAAGATCCATGAGGAAGTCACGGTAGTAGATCGAATAAAAGGTGTCATTCCGAACCAGATCACAGTTCGACCGCATCTGAGGATGAGGCTGTTTGACGAGAAACGCGCGACTTGTGTGCAAGTAGGCAGAGATTCTCTAGCCGTCAACCTAATCAAACAACCAGATGGCTATCCGGGGTTTTCAACTTTGCGCGAAAAGTCGCTGGAGATGCTAAAGGCTTACCAAGACAGCTTCCAACCGGCGGCTGTTTTGAAGGCGGCACTTCATTATACCGATATGGTCACGGTGCCAACGGCAGGCCTGAATCGATTTCGCATAGAAGATTATTTTGCCGTAGGGCTACAAGTGCCTGATGATGACGCTTGGCCGCTAAGCCACGTGGCGATCGATCTCGTCGTTCCATTGCAAGGAATGAAGGGCGATGCAGATCACCTTGCGTTTGGATTTCGAAGAGAACAGCCCGAGGAGGGGCACGAACGATTTCGCCTTGACTGGCATTCGGTATGCACTGATCTTGAGACTTTGGATCATGACGTGCTCTCCGGTCGTCTAGAAGAAGCCCACACCGAGATCAAAGAACGATTCCGCGGTTGCTTCACGGATCGGTCCTGGGCAATCTTTGGCGAAGAAGAGGAGTCCTGAGTATGGCTGTGCTGGCACCTAATCTAGGGCAAGACGTTATTCCGTACGTCCACGCAATTGCAGATGATTTGCTTGGCAGGGGGTCTGCCACGGATAGCTTTTTTTCGGGCGATTATCCGATTCATGCGATTCAGATCAGTGGTATCCAGTACACCTTGCGGCGGACGTTGATGGGCCGCCTGTCTCCGACCGGTGATGGCCGTTTCCAATTCACTGTTGAATCGCTTGCTCCTGATATTGCAGGCGAGGGCCCGTCGGCGAGCGAGGCAATAATTAGGTGGAAATCGCTGATCCACTCACTTGTTCAGCGGTTGTTGGCAACTAGGCCGTTTGAGAGAGATGCAAACGAACACAACAGGTGGCGAACATTTGAATCCGCGATTGATATGTCGGCGCTCAGGCGCAGTACACCGACTCGAATGCGGCAACTGGGCCGCGTTGAATTCTTGAAGGACTCCTATCCGCGGGCTATTCGTTGGATCGGGGGGAACCGGGATCATGTTTCCCTCGACCAGATGCCGGCCGAGTTCGCCAGCTACAAACCCGGTCAGTGGGTAGAAGCATTCTGTGAGCGCGATCCCGTAGTGGGCCGCTTGCTTCGTGTCACATACATTGAGCGAATCCCCGCGGTGCGAATGATGTCATTCAATGAGCAGCAACAGTACTGGGATTCTCTCCCAACTGACGATGCACTACCGGAGTCAGAGCTTGATTGGACAGAACATCCAGAAGCCTAGATTCAGCGCTGAATGCTTGTTCCTAGATGTAGCGCAAGGCACATGCAACATTGTCCTGCTTGGCAATAGTCGTGCAATCGTCATTGATTGCGGGCCCAAGGGAATCATGCCGGTTCACGCCTTGAAGTATTTCGGCGTGAGCGAGATAGTCGCACTCATCGTCAGCCACAACGACTCCGATCACTATGGTGGGGCAGCCCAGATCATCCAGAGCTTTCCTAAGCAGATTCATCAAATCTACTTCCTCGAAGATCGTCTAACGAGGCGGACACAGCTTCTGACAAATATCCGTCACGAACTCAAGACTGGCAATTTACTTAGCCAGCCCATCAGGCTGGAGGCGGACTCCCAAAAAGGTAAGATTATTTTCACCGATCCCGAACGGGCCATCAACTTGCAAGTCCTTTTTCCGTGGATGCTCGCTAACATCGATGCGCGTGAAGCTGGCGGTAAGAACAGAACGAGCGCGGTTTTGGCCCTGAATTGTGGCGCTCACCGGATAGTCTTTGGCGGAGATCTTGATTACGAGGGCTGGCGCCAGGTGCATAATGAGTGGGGAAAACCGATCGTCTGCGATGCCCTTGCGGTTTCGCACCACGGAGGAGCTCTTACCAACAGCAACGAGCAGCAGCGTCTAGCATGGATTTATCGAAATGCAATTCGTTGTGACACGGCGATCGTTTCGGTTGGCTCGGTCAATCAGTTTAACCACCCAAGGCCCGCACACATCAGGGCCCTGAAACAATCCGGCGCCAACGTGCTTTGCACGCAGATCACGACTCAGTGTTGCGAAAACCTTGAACCGATCCGCCCTGGCGTAATACAACCCGCTCTGCCCGGCAAATCGACTCCACACGAATCACTTACTGTGGGGGCGGGGCGAAGTCGAGATGTTGCTTGCGCAGGCAGTGTAGCAATCGAGTTGGGGCCCGGCGCGATCAATGTAAGAAGGTTGGCGGATCACCAGGCCGCGGTAGATCACATGGCTACCTCTGAGGATGGTCAACCGTTATGCAGGCTAAACTAGAGATCGTCCTCAAATCAGCGTCCGCTCGATGTGGCAGCACGGCCGGAACTGGCACTTCCTGCAGATGGCGTAGCGATGCGTCTCCCAGTATTCCTCGGTGATCATTTTCTGCTTTGCGTTGGTCACAAGGCACGAGTATTCCTTGCAGCGGGGGCACCATTTCCACGGCCTGTTTCTGGCTGACGGCTTCTTGATCTCGCCTGACATCGATGGATCCTCCCTGACCGGCGTGTCCTGTTCTCCCTCGACTGATCGCAGGTGAACAACCCCGAGAGGCACTTGCTGTGCCCCGTTGGGGCCTATTCACTTGCCAAAGAGCAACCTCAACTCAACCGAACCAACGTCAACGACTACGGGGCGCCTTTGCTCTTGACGATCGCCACGCTATCCACGGGCACAACAGCCACGTCGATGTAGCCGCGGTACTCGCGACCGAGCACGTCAAATGCGTCCTTCGATTCGACTGTTGGCTCAGCTTTGCCTTCCAAGAACTTGACCTGCATGATTTCCTCAGCCCCGAGCAGATACCACGAGGATGAGCTGTAGCCCGTGTATCGCGGGTTCGACAGATGGGGAACCACAAGCGGCTTGGCCAACCGGTGGTGCGGGTTGATCACGCCGGAACTCTTGTAGCTGTCGGGCGTTGCCGTCGAATGGATCTGCGTAGCCGCATCGTCTTCGAGCTCTGGCGGAACCATGAGAATGTTCGGCTCGATGTTGAGGGTGTCCTTTCCGGCGATGTCGGTTTGGGCCCTCATGAGCCGCTTGGCGTGTGACAACGACTGTTGTCCGTTGGTGCCCTTGTCCAGCACAGACGTACCGCCGGTGACGTCGGCGTCGTCGAAGTAGTTCTGCTTCCGCATGGGCTTGGTGGTCTTGTCGGCCGCCAAGAATAGACGCGAGCCGTCACCCATTAGCGGGCCTTCGGCGTCTGCCAGGAGCGACTGGTAGACCAGGTGCTCGATCAGGCGTGCAGCCGACTTGCCGAACCCTTTCGCCTGGCGAGTGAGCGCAGCGAGGTCGTCGTTGACCATGGCCTGCATGGTCACCATAAACTTGCGCGCGTAGGTGAACAGCCGCCCGGTCTCGCCAGATTCCTCCAAGGTGCCGTCCTTGATTTCGGCGCCTTCGACGACCTTGAGGAAGTCGTCCGCGGACGAGATTTTGACGACCTTGAAGTCTTTGAAATCGTTGATATTTCCGATCGTACACCAAGCATCCCAGGTTGTCGTCTGATTCCGATAGCCCGCGAGCATCGCCTTGTTGGCGACGTTCTCCATAATCAGCGGGAAGTCGCTCGACGAATGGCTGAAAGCGAGCTTGATGATGTCCTGCTTGGGCATCCCGCGGGCGGACACATGAAGACGGGACAAGCATTCCCCGGCCAAGTCCGCGAATGAATGGCCTTGCATCTCTCGGCCCGCTTGCAGCCGATGCTCGGGCACTTCGGTTGCCATGCCGGCCCTGAGCAAGCAGCCATCGATGGCCGCCTCTCGGAATTTGTCTCGCCAATCTTTGATTGCCTCCATCGAGGTTTGTCCGGGTTTGATTGTCGGTAAGGTTTGCATGTGTTTCTCTCCCATGCTTCGATTGCGATTGGTGATCCGCACACCGTGCGCGGAAAGTTTGAGTTACTCAGATAGATTCACTTCTGTGCGGTAGAGCCGCGCGCCGACTCCGATATTTATCAGATTGACTTCGTCTGTGGGCGCGGGTGGGCCCATGATGCCGCTGGCCACTTCTTCGCGAATTGCCGTGACAAACTCACGCGCAACCTCTCTGACCGCGACCGTGGCACCGGCCTTTTGTCGATCGAGCATTCGCGCGGCCTCTTCCGTTGGGGGCGCGATGAACGCGGAATCGATGACCGGGTCCGGTGCGGGTGGTCCCCAGGAGGCACCACCCCCATGGCCTCGGTTCATTCGTTGCTCGTCAGCCTCGCGTCGTTTTGCATCTCGAGCCTGTTGCATCTTATTTTGGGCGCCAGGTGAAGTGCCGTACTCTCCACCGGTGAGGTCATAAACGAATCGCTGTTGCCGGTACGCCCTTCGGTAGTACCACATGAGCAGGTGGTCTTGTGGCTTCAACTCGCCACCGGCAGCATTCCGGATGTTGACCTCCATCTGGAGCTCCGCGTTTTCGTCGGCCATCGCGATCTCTTCAGATCGCAGCTTCTCTTCTTGCTGTTTTGCCTTGAGCTGTTGATTCCGGAGCTGCAGCGCGAAGCGGGGATCATCGGACGCTCTCTGCTCGAGCGCTGATCCAACGATATCAACATTCGGCCCGGTGGTGCGGTTGAAGTCCTCGATGTACGCCTCAACGCCACTTAGCCCGGCGTCCATCATCGGCGCACCGATGCGAATACCGCGTCTGCCCCACAACTGCACCTGCAGTTCTTTGGGGAAGTGGCCGGCCTTCTCCGCCTCAGCCAGCTTGCGCATTCGGGTGAGATGGTCATCCTCTTTGTTGATACCGGCGGCCTTGTATAGCGCGGTGATATCCTCGGGCACATGCTGGGCTAGTTGTGCTTCCACCGCTGCCCTGCGATCAGGGCTTAACCGGGAAAGAGCACTTGATCTTTCGTCTTCATTAAGGGTGGGAAACATGGTGTTGTTGATTAGGTTTTCCATGGCGGTAGCGGCTTGCTGCGTCGTGCCGGTCAGTGCCGTTGCTCGAGCGAACATAGCCGCCGTTTCTCGATACTCGAGCCCGCCAAGTTTTCCGGCGCCAAGCACACGCGGGAAGTTCTGACGGAGCATCTCTGGGGTGGTCTTGGCCAGGTCGATCGTGCGCTTCGTCACGTTTTGGATGGTGTTGGCAGCCTGGCCGGGCGCCATGCCCTCAAACTCCGACGCGAACATATTGGCCGGGTCGGCAAAGAGCGGCGCCATCTGATCGAGAGGTAGCGACGTGATCTGACGAAACTGGAGCATCTCATCGAACAGCGCCTTTTGCATCTCGGGCGATTGGCCACCGGTGGCGGATTGCAGCATGTACTGGCCTTTGGCCACCTCAGCAGCGCCGCCGACCACGCCGTACTGGGAAGCCATGCCGTGCATTCGTTCGCGGAACTTCGGATCGCCGACGTTGTCACCAAGAAACATGGCGTCCAACATTTGGCTGTGCATCTCCTTGGAGAGCGCCGCCGTGCTCTCGATCTCTGCACGCCAGCTTGCGTACATCAAGCGAATTGCGCCCGTGGCTGCTGCGGTGGCGGTGCCAATAGAAACGAGCTTCGCAAGTTGCTGGCCCAGTGAAGTGGTCAAACTCTGGGCCGAGCCCTCCTGTTCTCGCTGGCCTTCTTTGCTGGCTCTAGCGACGTCACCAGATTTCTTGACGGTCTTGTCTTGGAGGCGATGCGTTTTCTCAAACGCTGCCCAAAGGCGTTTCCCCTCAGCGTCCAGGACTAGCTTGGTTGTTGGCATTGGCCCTTCCTCCTTATTTCACGCGAACCACGTCGCGGTCTTTTACCTTGTCGATTTCCTTGACGAACCATTCCCCGAACACTTCACCCAACTCGACGTCTTCGCTTGGGCTGATCGCAGTCAGCTCTTTGTCGATCTGCGCTTGCGGCATAGATGAAAACCCACCCTTGCCCTTCTTGCGACGCAGCGGGTACTTGAGGGCGATCCAGGCTTTCTTCGATGAGCCGCCGACAGTGAAGCTGCTCAGGATCGACCGCTTCATCTCACCAGACCACTCGAGTAGGCGGGTGTGCCCGTACTTCTTGGCCTTGCGGATTTGGTACCGCTTCGACCTCTTGGCAAACACGCCGCGGTACCGGCTTTCCACCGTGCGCGGATCTCCGAAGTGACGGGGGAGGAAGTGCTCGTGCCAGAACTCCAAGATCCACTGCAGCCCTCGTTTCACCACTTGATTGCGGACCTTGCGCGTGGCTTTCTTGCTGGCTAGCGGCCCCTCTCGGATGATCACCGTCTTGATGTACATCGTTCGAGCCTTCCTAACTCGGAACCGTCGCTGGCTTGGGTAGCGGCTGACCCACGATGCCAGCTTCGGGCACTCGCTCTGCTCGAATCGACGGCCCGTCCAGGAAGCGATCCACAATCGCCCAGACGTCGGGGCCGGGATCCCCGTCAGGTCCAGCGGATAGTGTGCCAAAGGCTGACACTTCCTCGGGCCCAATCCGGTAGTTCAGTGCGAGGATCTCGACTGCAATTCCTGGCCCGATGTCTCGCATCGTTGCGGCTGCGTTGCGTCCGGCTGCCTCAGCTTCAGTCTGCATCGACTCGGTTGGATCCACCCTGAAAGCCTCGAGGGCGCGTAGCCACCGCTCCGCAGCCTCGTTGGTGCGTTCCCAGCCCTCGCGGATCCGCTCCGCCAGCTCGCGAACATGATCCATTCCTGGCTTGTCGGCGGACTCCCACTTGCCGCCGGCGATCTTCCAAGCCTTCGGGAGTTGGGTGACAACAGGGAGCACCCAGGCCTGCCCGTCACCAAGCAACGTTGGCACACCGGGCAGCATCTCGGCGCGCTGAAGATCCTCTGGTGTGGGTCGCTGGTCTTTACGCCACCCGATCCAGAACCGATCGAATTCGTGCCACTCCTGGTTGTCGCCGTGATAGCCAGGCGCAGCCTCTGCAGCGACGAAACATCCAGACCCACCGTCCGGCCCTTTGCCGACGTTGCCGGCGTAAGGGCGATTCTCGAAGCGATCTGCGAGGCCGAACCGCGACAGGCTGTCTTGCCATTCGCGATCGACATCTTTCGACTCAAGATTTGGAACGTAGTAGTAGGCCAGTTTCATTTGGTCTTCTCCTGTTTGGCGTGACGGTCGAAGCGCTCTTCGAGGGCTCGTCTTGTATCTGACAGCCAGGCTTCGCACGCTTTCCGGACTGCGGTCCGTTGGGCGCTTGTCTTCATTACGCCGGACAGCTGCCCAGGTAACTGCTCCAACACAGACCGAAGAGAGGCAAGATCATCGACGACAGGATCGTTGTCGCTCCCGCAGCGACCTAACGCCTGAGCTGTGATTCCAAGGGCGTTTTCGACCGTTGTTTTGACGACAAGGGAGACCTCCTCCCTGAATTCGGTGGATACCAGGGCCGCACACTTCTCGGGGAGCCCGCCATCCAATATTCCTGTCAGGACTGTGAAAGCCTTATTCGCAGCCCGCCTTACGTCGCTTTTGGTTACCCAGGTGGCGAGCTTCTCATTCAATCTCAATTCTTTAATTTGGGCCTCAGCTTTTCGCGCGCGTGCATCCCACCGCATCGATTCATTGTCTGGCGTTTGCCGGACCAAGAACCTGTCCGAGTTCCGACGAAACCAGCTGCCAATCGCCCATAGGTCGTACCCTTTCTCTGTCTTCCCCGGGCAGCCGCGCGATAACTGCTCTTGGAGGTGTTTCCTGCTCATTCCGAGGATTCTGGCGACATCCCCCTGTGACTGGGCGAATAGGTGCGATGGGGTGCTTTTGCGCTTGCGTTTTGCGACTCTCTGGCTAGGCTCGATGAGACCACCACCACCCTTCAAAAACCATCTCAGGCGCTTTTTTCGCGCCATCGCGAGCACCGAGGGGGCCCCGCCCCCCTGACTAGGACCCGCTAGTCGATACATCCTGCCTATCTTCCGGGTGCTGTGGTGCCGTGCTGTGGCACGGTGCCTCGGCTTGTCACACCCAACGAATAAGAAAGAGGCCGGCGCGGGCCCACCTGCATGGACCTGCGGGGAGTTGTCGCGAGTCCGACTGACTGGCGACGCGCCAGCCAGCCCCGCCCGCACCGACCACTGAACACGGTGTCTTGTTATCGTTCGCTTAACTGCCATCACGCACCGAATAGCTCCGCGTTGCGCTGCTTCAAGTCTCTGAGGCTCACGCCAGCCTGGTGGGCTTGGCGGAGTGCTGACTCATTGTTTCCGTAGCTCTTCCGAGCGATTTCCAGTTGCTTTCCGATGCGATCCCGCTCGCTCAAGAGCCCATCGAGGGCTTTTCGTGATCGCTCGAGAGCTGACCGTGCCTGCTCCACGTCCTTGGCTTGGCGCTCGAACGCAACGGCCTGCGTGACCACAGCCAGGTCGGCCCGCACGTCACGCATCGACTTGCCCAGCTCAATGGCCAGCTCGTGTAAGCGTTCAGCGTCCCCGGTCTTCGGCTTCGACGATTGGCTCAACAACAGGCGATACGCTGCAAGCTGCTCAGCCCGTGCCGCTGTCTCTCGCTGGTCGGACTCGTCTCGGAGCTGGGTTGCTCCATCGACGGCCGAACCCTGCAAGCCGTGTTTCTTCGTTTGGGGTTTCGTTGCTGATTTGGTCATCAGAACCCTTCCCTTTGAGGGCGATCGCTGACGACAGCCAAGCGTCGTGATTGCATATATCGCTCGATGAAGCCCGACAACTGCACGATCTCCGAACTACTCTCGATTGCTTCATCGAGGGGCAGGATGGACAGGTCACGCGCGGCCAAGTAACGATCGATGAACGCGAAGGCCTGCTCTTCACTGATGCCATCGAGTGGCACGGGCAGGCCAAGGCCTGCGAGGTAACTGGCTAGTATTTGCTGTTGGCTTGGCATCGCTCTTCCTCTCGCATTTTCAAAAACGCCTCGTGTTTCGCCGCCTCTTCGCTGCACACGCGGCGCAGCTCCTCGGCCCGGTACATGACACAGCTCTCGGCCGCTTGCAATTCGATTGCAGTGGCGTCGCCTTCGGCTGCTTCCGTGAATAGCTGCACGGCACGCTTGAGCGCGTCGCGCTTGTTTGCGACGCGAGATACCCTCACGACCAGGTCGCAGAGATGGCGGTTGATCCCGGCGAGCTTGCACCGATCATCGACCAGACGCGTGATGTTTGAGTTTTGACACACCATGATTCTCTCCCTTGGACTGCTAGGCTGTTACTGCCTCTTGACTGAGAAGCGGAGCGACAGCGCTCGCCTCGTTGGCCAACTGTCGGGCACACTGGTACAGAAACCGCTCAGCAAACTCTGCCGAGGATGCGTGGCTGCCACCCAACCA
Source organism: Phycisphaerae bacterium (assembly GCA_029260235.1). GTDB lineage: Bacteria > Planctomycetota > Phycisphaerae > UBA1845 > UBA1845 > OFTM209. The sequence goes on from JAJDDP010000010.1 coordinate 18,506, forward strand.
GACGGGCAAGCCGAATTGTGCTTGCCACGCCGCGAGACTGCCCAGGACGTGGTTGGGGTGTAGCTTGGACCGCCAGTCGCCAGCTTCGATTTCGATGGACGTGGCTTCGACCACGAGCAGCCGGAATCGGTAAGCCCGAAGGCGCTGCAGCTCTCGCTTGAAGCGATCACGGTCGGAGCCGATGCATCCGAGGAGGTCGGGCAAACTCTTGCGCTCAATCGCAACCAGGTGCTCCAAGCCGACAATCGAATAATCACCGGTCTGGAGTGTTCCGCTCGCACTCTCCAGATTCTCGAATTCCCACGGATCTTGTTCGCGGGTATCGACAACGACTTTGACATTCGGCTTAGCACTCATTGTTGGCCCTCATGCCGGCGGCTGAGCCGGGGAAGTTCGTCGCTTGTACGGTATGGGCGGAGGATCACTAGCCACCCCTCCCATCCAGCATGGCGTCGTCGTAGTCGTCCCAGCGTCCATCCTCTAGCGGTTGTTCCCTGGATGGGCCTTCTTGGGCTTGAGAGCCAACTTCGTCACTTGGCCCCCGGTCAACTACTTGATTAACTTGACGAACTAGAAGATGTTGTCCGTTGGTGCTTGATATATGGCGGCTAACATCGTCAAGTTCGTCTAGTTCTTCATGTTCTTCAGGGGGTGTGCCGGTGACGATGTTGGCCAATACCCAGTGCGTCGTGCCAGCGGTCCTGCTGGATGTGATCCTGCCAGCCTCACGCAACTGCTTTCGCGCTCGTTGAAATGTGACGGCCTTCACGCCGGCAGCAAGCACCTGCGACTCCAGATCCTTGGCCGATACTGTCCCCCGCTGCAGCACTTCCAAGATGGCGTCAGCCGCAGCATCCCGCTCGGTTGCCGGCGGCCCTGGCTTCCGTTCCTGGATGATCTCGTCGGCTGTCGTCTTGATATTGCAATCGAGCCACTCGATAGCCGGCTCCGAGGTGATCCGGTAGGCCATCCCAGGCGGTCTGCGGTCGATGTTGCACTTCACAGACAGCAGCAGCTTACGCCGATCCGCTTGGTCTTCGACTTCATCATTCGGGTCATGTCCGGCGTGCCACACCGTTCGGGCAGCAGCAGTGATTGCCAGCGACCCTTGTCCGCGATAGATGGCCTTGCCTCCGTAGGTCTTGTTTAGGTGGTGAATGCATAGAATGGCACACTGCCGTTCTTCGGCGATGCGCCCCAGCACCCGCAGTAATCCTCGCATTTCGGCGTTCTTGTGGGAGTCCGTCTCACCCAGGTATGCCGAGAGCGGATCGATGACGACCAACTTGGGGGTCTTCTCTTGGATCACGTCGTCCAGCTGCGCCGCATAGCCCTGGAGGTTGAACTCGTAATCTTTCTCTTTGCCGTCGGTGTCGCAGATTTTTACCCCGTCCAGCATCGTGATTCGTGAGCAGTCGGCGCCCATTGCATCGAGTCGTGGACGGATTGTGTCGGCCGGATCGTCTTCCGCCGACAGCAAGATGACATCCGCCGGCCCAGCCATTGCCGCAGGGCCGAGGTTGTAGATGTCGTCCGGCCAGGGAAGTCCAGCGCTCACCCGCGCGGATATGTCCAGGCTCAAGAAGCTCTTCCCGCAATCCGGATCACCCTGGAGTATGCTCAACCGGCCCAGCGGAAACCGTGCGGGCCAAAGCCACCTGACCGCCCGGGGTTCAACATCTCGCAGGTTTGTGGTGCGGGCCTCGACCGTGGGTTCTTGTGGCTGTTTGGAGCTAGGTGGCATTCATCACCGCCTTCGCGCCTCTGCGAACTGCCCGCTCAGCCATGATTCCTCGCGCTCTGCGCTCTATCCAGTTGCGAGTCGGGTCGTCAGGTGAAGAGACGATCTTGAGGTAGGCCGCTCGGTGCTCAGCTGCCTCTTGTATTTGGGCGTGCCTGTCGGCCACTTCCTTGGCATACCGCTCCACGCCAGCACCTGAAACCGCCGAGCCGAGTAGGCTCCATAACTCACCCATTCCCCAATTGTCGAAACGCTTGATCCCGTATGCGCGCTGCAGGCCCTGCATGTTTTCGAGCGTCACTGGGACGCCCATCTCTATCGCCGCCTCAGCAAGGCAGTCAGCCGTGATCGGCCAGGATTCGCCCTCGTGGTTTAATGCCAACCGAATCGCCAGCTCGGTTGGCTGTATGTCGAGGTCAGCGAATCGCAGAAGCAGATCGAGGACCTTGCCAGCTAGGTGATAGCCGAAACCGCAGCCTCGTAGCCCGTGCTTGGCAGCCGCCCGCTGTAATGCCTTTGGGGTGTGCCTACCGATCGCCACGAGCATCGCCTCGGCTTCGGTCAGCTGATACGCGAAACACTGAACAGGCGTGCGTCGTCCGCTTGGAGTGCTGCATTTGTCGGCGTAGGCGGTGGTCTGGTTCATCGCTTTCCCTCCAGATCCAGGCCTTCGACAAATTTGTGCAAATCGACCGGCCTCCATCGAAGTGATTTGCCGACCAGGCGTCCTGTGAGCCTCCTCAGCCTATGCAGATTGCTTACACTGGATTCGTCGAGGCCGAGCGCGCACGCAACCTCACTCCGGCAGAGCAGCATCGTCACGCGAACGGATCCATCGTGCTGGCGGACCACGGCGTCATCTTGCCTAACCCGCACACTCACGGGGGTTGCCGGCACTCGTTCGGTGGTGGTCGGTTCGTCGATCATCGTTCGCTCAGCGCCCCTTGCTTGAGCGCAGCCTCGACTTCATTCAGCCGAAAGCGAACGATTTTTCGCGATGCCCTGATGTAGGGGATTCGCCGTTCGCGCACCCACCGCCGCACGCACTCGACGGTAACCCCGAATCGCGCGGCAACATCTCTGGCGTCTGATAGTCGTTCTTTGGCGTGTTCTGGCATGCGTTGAAGCCTCCTTCGTGCTTGGGAGTATTCAACGTGCGGAGTTCAACCGTATCAATTCGTATTAGCAGATACGGTTTACGGTGATCTGTTACGGTTCAGTCTTCTGCTTCTTTTGTGCCCAAGTGGAAATTTTCTTCCTAACCCACTCCTCTTGGTAGTAAACTTCGTGCGTCATAGGATCCGTGTCAGACTCAGGATTATCTGAAATAGCCCAATACTGGAGGGTTGATCGTTTGGGGTTGATTCCGTTTTTCTTGAAATCATCGTGACTTGTGATGGACTTTGAGCCAACGAACCCAGCTTTCGGAGCCCACGCTAGTGAGTTCTCGTTGCTTTCTGCTTTGCCTGAACTCTGCCCCCGTGACGTGCTCATCGTCTCGTAAGCGTGATCTGCTACATCAAACATGAGCTCGCCGAACCGATCAATCTCAGGTTGCGGATGTGGGAGAGGATGCTCGCTGCACGTTTTCTGGGCTGCCCTTAATCCAAGCCTTTCGGCGTACGGACTATACCTCGCATACCTCACCGCGAAGGGTTCATCGGGCTCCCAATGCCAAGCATCCACTTCTCCAAGCTCTCCGGCCTCGCGCGCAGCGCACTCCAGGTCCAGTTCAAAGTGGCCGACCGTGCCCAAAACCCATCTGACTGCTGCGACGAAAGGATGAGCGTGCAATCCTGCGAATGTGCAGTCGGTGTGTTCCTTGAACCTATCGGTGTAGCCGAGGTACGCGGTTCTGAGTTGCGGCCACGGGATGTCTGGCTGGATAGCCTTCGCTCTTGACGCCCAGCCTTCGTCACGGCGGATTTGCTTGCCGCTGGGATCCTCGCTCGCTTCGACTTTGCCCAGGACCCACCCCTCACGGCGAGCACGTTCCGCCGCTTCCTTGCGGGCCTTGGCGAGTGTGGGCGCGTAGACGGTCTCCAGGGACGGCTTCTTACGACCAAATTTGACCTCTACGGAGAATTCTAGCCCCGCGGGGGCAACCATCCCGGCGTACCAATGACCCGCCCCCCAATCACTCTGCACGTCGTAGAGCGTTGACGTCCACCATACGGCCGCCCGGAGCGTGCCCGCCAGGTGTTCGAGAGTGTCTCTCATTGGCTGTTCTTGGGTTTGTGGCTCTAGCATGATTCACCTGTTCTACCGGTCCGGCACAAGCCACCCGCCCAGGTGAACAGCGAGCCAGCTTGTGCCGTCGCGCGGGAGCTACCCGCAACCGGTTGATCTGATTGTATTCATGGGGCACGCGTGTCAACCTAACAGGTCCAAGATCTTCAGGTCGTAACGGATTCCCTGAACGGATTTCCTCTGCCACCGTGGCAGGATCGGTGGCAGGATTGAAGCCAAACGATCCCAAAACAGTACAAGCCAGCGCAGAGCAGTTGTGGGTTTCCGATAGCGCCAATGCAGTTGTGCCACTTCCTGGCCCGCAATGCGACCCCGCTGTTGGGACTGTCGATCCGGTGGTTGCGGGTTCGACTCCCGTCGGCCTCGATGACTAAAGCCCCGTGAGTCAAGAACTTGCGGGGCTTTTGGCTTTCCCAACCGGCACGGTTTGACATCTGCCCCCCGCGGTGATCGCGTTGACACCCCTCGGGGCGCACCGTACCATCCACGGCCCAAAACCAGTGGATTCCTTGTCACCTGACTGACATCATCTGCTTTAGAATTCTTGCCCCGCGAGGGTTTTAGTGAAAGGCGTACGACGATGGCTGCAGTATTTGAAAACCTGACTGCTCCGACGAATGGGCAACGCATCACCATGACCGACCAGGGGTTGACCGTTCCGGACAATCCCGTTCTGCCTTACATCGAGGGCGATGGGACCGGTCGTGACATCTGGCGTTCGACGGTGCGCGTTCTGGATGCTGCGGTTGACAAGGCCTATTCCGGTAAACGCAAGATCGAATGGTTCGAGATCTATGCCGGCCAAAAGTCTTACGACAAGTACGGCACTTGGTTGCCCAACGATACGCTGGCTGCCTTCAACGAGTACCTGGTGGGGATCAAAGGACCTTTGACCACACCGATCGGCGGCGGCATTCGTTCGCTCAACGTCGCCCTTCGCCAGAAGCTCGACCTGTTTGTCTGCCTGCGCCCGGTGTGTTACTTCAAGGGCGTTCCTTCGCCGGTTCGGCGTCCTGATCATGTAGACATGGTGATCTTCCGCGAGAATTCCGAGGACATCTATGCGGGGATCGAGTGGGAATCAGGCACCCCCGAGTGCCGCAAAGTCATCGCCTTCTTGCAAGATGCGATGGGCGTCGATTCGATTCGATTCCCCGACACGTCTGGAATTGGCATCAAGCCGACGAGCAAAGAAGGTTCGCAGCGTCTAATGCGAGCAGCTGTCAGGTACGCCATCGACAACAATCGCAAGAGTGTCACCCTGGTCCATAAGGGCAACATCATGAAGTTCACGGAAGGCGCTTTCCGTGATTGGGGCTACGAGTTGGCCGACACCGAGTTTGCCGACAAGACGTACAGTTGGTCAACCTGGGAAAAAACCAAGAAAGACAAGGGCGAAGACGCAGCCAACGCAGAGCAGGAGAAAGCACTTGCTGAAGGCAGAATCCTCGTCAAGGACGCCATCGCGGACATCACCTTGCAGCAGGTTCTGACCAGGCCTAAGGAATTCGACGTCATCGCTACCATGAACCTGAACGGCGATTATCTCTCCGACGCATTGGCCGCCCAGGTGGGTGGTATCGGCATCGCCCCGGGCGGAAACATCAACTACGACACAGGCCACGCCATCTTCGAAGCGACTCACGGCACCGCTCCCAAGTACGCCGACCAGGATAAGGTCAATCCAGGCTCTTTGACTCTCTCTGGTGAAATGATGCTCCGCTACATGGGATGGACAGAAGCAGCCGACCTTATCATTAAGGGTCTCCAAAATGCCATCGGCGCCAAGACCGTGACCTACGACTTCCATCGCCTGATGAAGGCCGATGGCATCGATGCGAAGATCCTCAAGTGCAGCGAATTTGGGGATGCTCTGATCAAGGGCATGAACTAGCTCGACCATCAGTTAGCAGCGGAGTAGCACTGCATGCGAATTGTCGTCACCGGGGGACGCGGTACGGTTGGGCGAATCTTGGTCGGGCAGTTGCGGGCTTCTGGGCACGAGGTGGTCTTGTGGCTTCGCGATGAAGTGCCCGTGGATGATCTTCAAGCTCATCGCGTTTTTCTGAGCAAACTCAAGCCAGCGGTCCTTTACCACTTGGCCATTGCATCGACGCCTACGGGCCTGGCCAACGAAGACACGCTGGTAAATTGCGATTGGCCTATCGGTTTGGCAGCACTCGCTCGGGAATTATCGATCCGTTTCATCTTCACCAGCACCGCCATGGTCTTCTCCAACGATGCCGTTGGACCCCTTAGGCCGGACTCAATTCCCGACGCGGTCGAAGGGTATGGCCACCAAAAGAAGCTGGCAGAAACGGGCGTGCGTCAGCTGAACCGGGACGCTGTGATCGTTCGGCTAGGCTGGCAGATTGGGGATTCACCTGGCAGCAACAATATGATTGATTTCGTCCACCAAAACCTCGAAGGCGAAGGGCAGGTCAAAGCCAGCCAAAAGTGGTTACCCGCCTGCTCTTTCTTGCAAGATACTGCCGACGCTTTGATGGGCCTGATGGGTCGCGATCCTGGACTCTACATGATCGATTCCAACCGAGGCTGGAACTTCTTTGAGATTCTGACTGCCCTGAAGGCATTGCATAATGCAGATTGGACTGTCGCATGCTCCCAGGACTTCGTCTTGGATCAACGGCTCATAGACCCCAAGATGAATGTGCCGCCACTGTCAGACCATCTCCCTAGCTTATCGCTGGATCAAGCGGCTCCGATTCCGAATCCATAACTCGTCTTGGCCAGGGGCCAGCATTGTCAGATTTTCCAAGTCATGACGGCCATGCGCGATCCCCGTGCATCGGCTGCTTGCAGCCATAGAGGTGCGGGGCTATAGTGCCGCCGCGCGGTCGGCGTTCGGGTCGCCGGTCCTCACGACAAATCAGTGAACTGTCATTCTGTCGCTCTGTTCAAACGCGAAAGGGGATCTATCGCTATGTTTGGAATAACCTCCAAGTGGGTGCAAATTGTACTACTGGGCGTGGCTCTTGTGGTGTTGCCGGCTGGATGTCAGCAGGGCGGCGGGGGAGGCGGCGGTGGTGGCGGAGGGAACTCAGCCAGCGACGGCGACGCTGATGGCGGCATGATGGATGACGGCTCGGGAGGAGACATGGCAGATGATGGCGCCGACGCCGATACCCAAGGCATGGATGAACCCGACCCGATGGACGACGACGGCATGGACCAGGACGATCCAGAACCGCAGCTGTCCACCCTGTTCGTGGTGAACAACGACGGCGTCCCAATTGTCAGCTACTTCGCTGATCCAGAGACCCTCGATGGCGAGATCGCCCCTACCGGGTTTGTCGAGGCCGGCGCGACCTCATCGCTCTTTCAGCCGCGTGGCATTGCGGTGACAACTGATGGCACGCTATTTGTTTCTCGGGCCAATGGAGGCATCGTCGGCTACGACGACGCGTTCGCGATCAACGAAGACAGCGTGGCTGACCGCGAAATCGATGGTACCAACACCTTGCTCGAGGTCCCTATTTCAATGGCCTACGATGCTGACAATGATCGACTTTATGTCGGCAACGCATCCGGAGCAGACGGGATCCTTGTTTTTGACAACGTGTCAGCCCCTGAATTTGATGGTGAAGTGTCTCCTGATCGCGCATTTGGGCCACCGGATCGCTCACCCTTCGGCACGCTGGACATGACTGTTGACGCTATGTGCCTGGATCAGGCTGGCAACTTGTACGTCAGTGATGCCATGAGCGATACGCCAAACCGCAATCGCATCCTTGTATTTGCTAGTCCCGCAACAGCTGAAGGATCGACCGAACCGGCCCGGAGCATTACCAGCGATGAGTGGGGTATGCATGAGGACATCTTCGTGGACAGTGACGGCGTGCTTTATGTGGTTGACGATCAGCCGGTCGTCTGCATCTTTGCCGGGGCAGCAAACCTGGACGGCGATACGGATCCGTCGGGTCAACTCTTGATCGGAATCTCGCAAACCCGCTTGCATGGGATCGTAGTGACCCGCAACGGCACGGGTGTCCTTGCCAATGAGGAAGGCAGCGCCATCTACTTCTACGACAACATTGCCTCGTTGAGCGGCGATTTCGCCCCGGATCGGATCCTGGAAGGCACTGACACTCGGCTTCGCGGTCCCCGGCACATGTGGTTGATCGAGCCGTAGACGATCCTCGACGGTTGGCTTCTTAGGCGCATCTCAGGCCGCCACTCTCTAGGCGGCGTAGGACAGGCTTGAACCACGATCATGCCTGGACAACTCCCGACAAATCGATCCGTTTTGTCTGGAGTTGTCCAAGGCGCAGTTGGTTGTTCGCGAGCTCTCGCGCGGCCGCTACAATGCGGACTGTGCGTGGGCCCTGCATCCACCACAGCCTTTGGCAGGCTGGCCAACTAGCATTCCTGATTTGGTTTTCCGATGGAGGTAGTCATGTTGTTGATTCGAGAGTCGAAGATGTTGACGTTCCTTTGTTTGTGTTGCTTTATGGCAGTCGCACTATCACCGTTGCGGGTTTGTGCTGACGACGGAGTGCCGCTCATTCCGCGCGACGTGCTATTTGGAAATCCAGATAAAGCCAACGTCCAACTTAGCCCGGACGGCAAACAGATCAGCTACCTTGCCGCGGTAGACGGTGTGCTGAATGTTTGGGTCGGTCCAGCTGACAGGCCCGGCAATGCCAAGCCCATCACCAATGACACCCACCGCGGCATCCGGAATTATTTCTGGGCCTACTCGAACGAGCATGTGCTTTACATGCAAGACAAGGGCGGTAACGAGAATTTCCACATTTACTGCGTCAACCTGGCGAGCGGAAAGGTCATCGATCTAACGCCATTCGACGATGTTCGGGCGAGCGTGGCCCAGGTCAGTCCCGGGTACCCCAAGGAGGTCCTGGTCTCATTGAACAATCGAGACCAACGGTTCTTTGATATCCACCGGATTGACATCACGACGGGTGAGATGTCGATGGTCCAGGAGAATACGGAGGGGTTTGCCGGGTTCATCACCGACACCGATCTAAAGGTATATTTTGCAGTCAAGATGACGTCTGATGGGGGAAGCGAGATTCACAAACTCACTGGCGATAACAGTTGGACGCTGTTGACCAATATTCCGGCCGAGGACAGCCTGACCACCAATCCGCTCATGCTGGACGAATCGCGCAAGAATCTCTTCATGTTGGATAGCCGGAACCGCAACACAGCCGCCCTCAAACTGATGAATATCGCGTCGGGCGACTCGAAGGTTGTCGCCGAGGATGAGATGGCTGACGTCTCGGGCATCATCGGACACCCGACCAAAAACATCGTCCAGGCCGTGCAGTCCACATTCATGCGCCGCCGCTGGCAAGTCTTGGACAAGTCCATCGAAGCGGATATCAAAGCGCTCGAGAAGGTCACAGACGGCGAGTTCAACGTGACCAGTCGAACCGTTGATGATTCAACTTGGATCGTCGCCTACGTCATGGATAACGGCCCGGTTCGCTATTACCGATACGATCGTGCCTCCAAGCAGGCGTCCTTCCTTTTTAGCAACCGTAAGAACCTCGAAGGTCAGCCACTAGCGAAAATGCATCCGGTGGTGATCAAGTCCCGCGATGGGCTGAATCTTGTCAGCTACTACACCTTGCCATCCTGGACCGACGCCGACAAGGATGGCAAACCCAACGAGCCGGTTCCCATGGTGCTCTTCGTTCATGGCGGCCCTTGGGCAAGAGACGGCTGGGGATTCAATCCGTATCATCAGTGGCTGGCCAATCGCGGCTATGCCGTGCTCAGCGTGAACTATCGCGGTTCAACCGGCATGGGCAAGAACTTCATCAATGCGAGCAACATGGAGTGGGCTGGCAAGATGCACGACGACCTCCTCGATGCAGTCACCTGGGCCATCGAGAAGGGTATCACCACGAAGGATCAGGTGGCCATCATGGGCGGCAGCTACGGTGGATATGCCACCCTCGTGGGGCTGACCTTTACACCGGACACATTCGCTTGCGGGGTCGATATTGTTGGACCCTCGAACCTTGACACACTGTTGAATTCGATCCCAGCCTACTGGGAGCCGATGATCGCGATTTTCACCAAGCGTGTGGGCGATCATCGGACCGATGAGGGCCGGAAGCTCTTGAACGAGCGGTCGCCGCTGACCCGGGTCGATCAGATCAAGAAGCCTCTTCTCATCGGCCAAGGGGCGAACGACCCTCGCGTGAAGCAGGCAGAGGCGGACCAGATTGTCGCGGCCATGAAGAAGCGGAACATTCCGGTGACCTATGTGCTGTATCCGGACGAAGGCCATGGATTCAGGCGGCCGGAAAACAGTATCTCGTTCAATGCGGTGACCGAGTCGTTCCTCGCACAGCATCTCGGCGGTCGATTCGAGCCGATGAGCGAAGACATCTCTGGATCTAGTATTCAGATTCCAGCCGGTGCAGAGGACATCAAAGGTCTTCCCGATTCGCTGAAGGGTAAGACCAAGAAAGTAGACCCAGCCTAAGAGGCTGCCTCGACGACTAATGCAACCAGGCCCGCGATGCCGCTTCGGTGAGCTCGCGGGCCTTTGCCGTTCATTACAGACGTGCGTTCCTTGTTCTCCCTTGGTGGCAACCAAGGCAGGTCCGAGGGATATTATATACCCAGCCGCGCGATGGACAGCCCAGCAAGTCGTTGAATCGCTTCCCCACACCAAACCTCATTTGGCTTTGGACGGAGTTCGCACGATAGAAAACCCTGCGGAGAATCCGCGCGTCTGCCTTTGCCGATCAACCGCGTGACGATACTCAGCAGATGCGTGGCAGCTGCTCTCCACTGAGCATATCGACGATGCGGCTCGTACCGATGCGGTTTGTCATAGTGACCAATGCATCTCGTTTCTCATCGACCTGCCCGACGATGCGCGCATTAGCTGCTTCTGGATATTCGTGCAGCAGTGCCAAGGCATGATCGGCTTCGGCCGGGGGAAGGAACGCAACGAATCGCCCTTCGCAGGCAACATACAGCGGATCAAGCCCGAGCATTTCGCAAGCGCTGTGTACGCCATCTCGCACCGGGATCGATTCCTCATCGAGGCGAATCGAGTATCCCGACACCTGGGCCAGTTCATTCAAGGCACTGGACAAGCCGCCACGGGTGAGGTCGCGCAAGCAGTGCAGCGGCACATGGCCATCAATCAAGGCTTGGACAACATCGACTAATCCGCAGGAATCGCTCTCTACGTTTCCTTCAAATGCCAACCCATCGCGAACAGACATGATGGCGATGCCGTGTCGACCGATGTCGCCGCTGACCAGAACACAGTCGCCCGGTTCGATGGCCTGCGGAGAGATGTTTGTCCCCGAAGGAACGAGCCCAATACCGGCTGTATTGATAAAAATGCCATCGCCCTTGCCTCGATCCACGACCTTTGTATCGCCGGTGACGATGCGCACCTGGCAGGCATCGGCGGCCTGCTTCATGGAAGCGACAACCCGCTTCAGCAGGCTGATGTCTAATCCCTCTTCCAGAATAAATCCTGCACTGATGAATTGAGGTTTAGCGCCACTCATGCACAGGTCGTTGACTGTGCCGTGTACAGCCAGCGACCCTATGTCGCCCCCTGGAAACTCCAACGGATCGACTACGAACGAGTCGGTGGTGAATGCGATATTGGCACTTGCAAGCTTAAGAACCGAGGCATCCACGTGCTGTTGCAACGAAGGGTCGTTGAAGGTTTGCAGAAAGACGTCGTCGATGAGGCGTTGCATTAATGTGCCGCCACCGCCGTGTGCCATCTGAATATGCGTCTCGCGGCTTACAGGCTTCGGACAGGCCCACCCAGCATTCTCGTTCGTGGCCATGTTTCACCTCCCCGCGGTAGAAGACCCGATCTGGTGTAACTGGCCCTTCCGGTATCGGTAATAGGCAGCACACGCACCTTCGGATGAGACCATCGGCGCGCCGAGCGGATGCTCAGGGTCGCATGTGATGCCGAAGGCTGGGCATTCGTCTGGTTTCTTCTGCCCTGTGAGAATGGAACCGCTGATGCATTCCGTTTCCTCGTCCTTGTGGGTCGGCTTCAACCCGAACCGTAGGGTTGCATCGTACTGGCGGTACGGCTCATTCAGCCCAAACCCACTCCGCGGGATTGTGCCCAGGCCTCGCCACTCCGCATCGACCACAGTGAAGATCTTTTGAATCAGATCACGGGCCGACACGTTTCCATCAGGTTTCACCGAGCGGGCGTATTGATTCTCCACGCAATAGCGCCCTTCCTTGAGTTGCTTGAGGCACATGTATATGCCCTGCAGAAGATCTACCGGCTCGAATCCAGTGACAACGATGGGCACTTGGTACTCGGCTGCAATTGGCTCGTACTCCTTGTAACCCATAATTGTGCAGACGTGGCCAGCCGCCAGGAATCCCTGCACACGGCGATCTGGATCCGCCAGGATCGAGGTCATGGCTGGGGGCACGAGAACATGGGCAGCCAAGAGCGAGAAGTTCTCCACGCCATGTGTGTGGGCGTAGTGGACCGCCAGCGCGTTGGCCGGGGCTGTGGTTTCAAACCCGACGCCGAGAAACACGACTTGTCGATCAGGCGTTTCTTGGGCGCACCGAACCGCATCAAGAGGTGCATAGACCATCCGCACATCGCCGCCTTGGGATTTGACGGTAAGAAGATCGCGATCAGTTCCGGGCACGCGCATCATGTCGCCGAATGAGCAGAGCGTGACGTCCTTTCGGGATCCCAATTCACACGCTTTGTCAATCAGGTCAGCCGGTGTCACGCACACCGGACATCCCGGGCCATGAATCAGGCTGACCTGCTGAGGGATGATCCGATCAATGCCATACTTGACGATGGTATGCGTCTGCCCGCCACAAACCTCCATCAAAGCGGTAGGGGCTGGTTCAAGCTTCTCAATTGATTCTACCAGTGATCGGCAGAGGCCAGCGTCACGATATTCATCAAGGTAGCGCATCAGGCTCTATCCAACTTCCGTTCGTTCATCCAGGCGCTCGCCAAGTTCTTCGAGGTAGGACCATAGTTTCTCGGCTTCTTCCTGGTCGATGACGCTGATGGCCATCCCCACATGCACCAGGACATAATCACCCACGCAGGCATCGGGCACACACACCAGCGACACGCGTTTGACGATGCCGCCGAAATCAACGCTCCCCGTTCTGAGCAGCGGGTCGTCTTCACTAATCTCGTCAATTCTTGCCGGAATTGCCAGGCACATCGGCAGCCTCCTTGAGCATCTGGCGGGCGATGCATGCTTGGCCAACGGCGATACCACCATCGTTGGCGGGAACCTGATGATGAAGAAGCACGGTAAAGCCGTCGACTTCGAGCTTCTCTACGCAAAGCCGAGTGAGCAATTCGTTCTGAAAACAGCCTCCGGTGAGGGCGACCGTGTTAAGGCCAACCCAGTGCGCCACCTGAACAGCCATCTCTGCAAGCGTGTGATGGAATCTAGCGGCCATCTTCCGGGCTGAGCAATGGGATGCGATGTCCTGCATCAGCCCGTCTACCATCTCGCCCCAGTCAAGGATCATCGGGCCATCCCGCAGGGCTGCTTCGGCTTGGCGTTGAAGTTCAAACCGATAAGGCTCTTCGGAAGCAAGCAGGGTCGATGCGAATTCCAACTCCATGGCTGCTTGCCCTTGGCAGCTCTGAGTTTGTCTCAGATCGATCAGAGATGACACCGCATCGAATAGCCGGCCACAGCTCGAGGTCATCGGGCAACAGGTCTGCTGTTCGAGCATCGACCTGAGCGCGCGCCACTCAGAGGGCGAGAATTGTCTAGCCAAATCCAGGCTGGTCATGGACCAGAGTTTGGAACCAAAATGCTCATAGAGCAAGCCCAAGGCACTGCGGCGGGGTTCTTCAATCGACTTCTCTCCTCCAGGCAACGGAAACTGGCGGAGGTGGGCAACGCGCTCAAAGGCCCCGGCCGTCGCGCGGAGAAACTCACCGCCCCAGATGGTATCGTCCGGGCCATAACCCGATCCGTCCCAGCAGATGCCGAGTACTTCCTCGTCGCACCCGTTGTCCGCCATGCAGGAAACTACATGGGCGTGATGGTGTTGAACGCGCAGAATAGGTTTGGACCAACCCTCTGCGTACCGTGTGGAGGTGTAGTCTGGATGGAGATCACAGACAACTACATCTGGTTCGGCATCCATGAGGTGCGTCATATCCGTGACTGCCCGCTTGAAGCCCTCCACGGCCTCGGGTGTTGTTAGATCACCGATGTGCTGACTGGCGAACAGATGTTGCTTTCGTGCCAAGCAAACGGTGTTCTTCTGGTGGCCGCCCACCGCCAGAATCGTAGAGTCCCCGCCTGCAGAGGCTGCGGGAATGGGCGCGTAACCCCTCGACCGGCGCAGAAGCTGTTCGTGCTTGTCGAAGACGCGTACAACCGAGTCATCGACTGCGCGAATGATCGGGCGATCATGACTTAGGAACACATCGGCAATGCCGTCCAACCTATCGAACGCCTCGGCCGGGTCAATGCAAATGGGTTCATCAGACCGGTTGCCGCTGGTACAAACGACGGGCACACAGAGCTCTCGGACGAGTAAATGATGCAATGGTGAACATGGCAACATGACCCCCAGCCAGGGATTGCCCGGCGCGACGGATGCTGCAATGCGGATCTCAGGGTTTCCACCAAGACGGCGGCGCAGTAACACAATGGGACAGGCCGCCGATGACATCAGCTTCTCTTCGCTGGGTGAGACATGGCACCAATCATGTGCAATCGCCAAGTTCTTGACGAGCAGCGCCAGGGGTTTCCATGGGCGGTGCTTCCGGTGCCGCAAGCGACAAACAGCGTCCTCTCGCGAGGCGTCTACCAGGAGCTGATACCCCCCGATTCCCTGAAGAGCAACAATGTCCCCAGCCCCGATGCAACGCGCGGCACGCCTTAGGGCGCCATCATGCTCTGCGATCAGCGCCCCGTCTCGATCCCGGAGTACCAAATGGGGACCGCAATCAGGGCAGGCATTGGGTTGGGCATGAAATCGACGATCCCCGGGATCTTCATACTCATCGAGGCATCGTTTGCACATACAAAACTTCTTCATGGATGTCTGGCAACGATCATAGGGGGTGGCTTCGATGATCGAATAGCGTGGCCCGCAATTTGTGCAGTTGGTGAATGGATAACGATAGCGCCTGTTGTCAGGATCAAGAATATCAGCCAAACAATCCGGACAGGTGGCTAGATCGGGCAAGACGAGTGTTCGGGCATTCCCAGCTGGATTGGTGGACATGATGTCAAACCGCTCATACCCCCGCGGGAGGAGGAGATCAGATGAACATGATTCAATGGACGAGGCTGCGGGATTCTCGTTGTTTAGACGCACCTCGAATCTCAGAAGGGTCTCCACTGCGCCCTCTGCCTCGACGATCACGCCTTCCTGGCCATTCTGCACCGATCCGGTCAGGTGCATCTCCTTGGCTAACCGATAAACAAAAGGCCTGAATCCGACGCCCTGAACAGCGCCCTGAATCAGCAAACGCAATCGACCGGTGCGCTGATCAGTAGCTACCGGATGAGCGTCTTGGCGATTCACGGCGTCTCCACTTCCACGCTGGTAAGCAGGATGTCTTGAGCATGCTCATCCTGGATGTCGGCGCAAAGCTCCACGTCGAGCCGGGCATGCTCAGCCAAGGTACCCCTCGTGCCATCTTTGAAGTGCCCGCGAAAATGGCTCTCGGAGATGTGGGCCAATGCTCCAAGCTTCACGCATACGCCCACGACTTTGTCGGACCCTTGATCGTGAGCGACCTCTTGGATTTTCTTAAGCAAATCAGACATCAAGGATAGCTCATGCATCGGACGCCTCCGCAAGGCAGGTCGGGTCTGCTGGTGATTCAGATGATTCGTGTAACAGTCTGACGATTCTGAGGGCGGCTGGCGCTACTGCATCAGCCACTGCTGGGGACATAGATGTCCCAGATCCGAAGTCTGCACCTTCCACACCGATGATGTGGATCGAGGCTGGAAGCATGTCCAACGCCCGACACATCTCGACAGCTTCGGCGATGCTGAAAGCGTGCGTCGAGTAGTGAAAGTAGTCACTGGGAATGGGTGTAGCAGAGGCGTTTAATTCGATGATGGCCCCTGGACTCTTGCCCGAACGCACGGCATCGACCAAGATCACCCGGTCGGCTTCCCGCCAGCAATCCATCAAATCCACGCCTTCGCCTGATCGTTCGAGCACGAGGGCATCACCAGGCGCGATGGTCCGCACTTCTCGAGCGATGTGCAGACCCACGCTGTCGTCCCGCCGGTAGGCGTTGCCAACACCGATCACCAGAGGCAGGTTCTTTGGGGATGGAGGGTCAAGAGCCATCATGATCGTTCCACGGTCAGGTCCAAGAAATGCGTCGAACACGAAATACACGGGTCGTAGTTTCTAATCGCCTGCTCACAGGTCCATTTGAGTTTCTCGTCGGGCAGATCCAAATTGGCCTCTACAAAATGCCAGAGATCCTTCTCGATGATCTTCTGATTGACGGCTGTGGGCGACACGATCTTGGCATCGGTGATGATTCCTTGATCGTCGATGGTGTAGCGATGGTAGCAAATGCCGCGCGGCGCTTCGGTACATCCGTACCCCGTGCCCGCCCTCACCGTTACAGGCTCGAACGGCTTATCCGGCACCTCGTAACTGTCGATGATGCGGATGGCTTCCTCGATTGCGTAGACCACTTCGACGGCCCGAACGGTAATACTGCGGAAGGGGTTGCGAACGATTGGAGGAAGCCCTGCCTTCTTCGCTGCTGAACGGGCAGCGGGCGTAAGCAGATCGTAGTTCATCGCATAACGAGCCAGCGGGCCGACGTGACAGATATCACCATTCTCGCGGTGCGAATGGAGGGCGGTGGAGTGTTCCACATGTTCCTCGATCAGCACGTTGTCATATTCGCTGATAGGCACATCAAGTCCACGGTTAGAAACGAGTCGTCCTTCATTGAGAGGGTACTCCTCACCGTGTCGGAGACAAACGAACTCGTAGTCTTGCTCAAAATCTTGAAATTCAAAACCAGCCACCAGCTCAACAGTCTGCAAGGCAGCTCCGAGCGCCCAGTCCAGCTCTCCGCGGAGATTCTTCAACGCTGACGGCTTGGGAGACTTGTAAAACCCGCCAACACGAACATTGATCGGATGCACTTCACGTCCACCCAGAACGGTCATCAGCCCGTTGCCTAGCTTCTTTAGCCGAAGTCCCATCTTAACCACATCGGGATGATCCTTGGCCAGCTGGATGGCGTCTTCGTAGCCCAGGAAGTCTGGGGCATGCAGCATGAACATGTGGAGTACGTGGCTTTCGATCCACTCGCCACAATAAAGCAGCCTGCGCAGTTCGCGTATCTGTGGCGAGACTCTTACCTCACAGATGGATTCCATCGCGTGTACCGCCCCCATGAGATAAGCGACCGGGCAGATGCCGCAGATACGGGCGGTGATGTCCGGCGCCTCGGTGTAGTCACGTCCACGGAGCAACGCTTCAAAGAATCGGGGCGGCTCGAAGATCTTGAGCTTGACCTCTTCCAGCTTGTCATCGTGAATCTTGACGTGCATCGCACCTTCACCTTCGACGCGTGCCAAGTAGTCTACGTTGATGGTTCTATTGGCCATGCTTGAGGCTCTCCTTCCTGAACGCCTCTGCCCCTGCGTTGAAGGTGCGGAGGGCAAGCTTCACCTGCCTTTCCGGCACATCCAGCGATTCCTGCCACGTCTGGGTCAGCGAAGCGGGGTTGGGTGATTCTTTAGGCCCGAAGCACGCATAACAGCCGCGATCATAATGCGGACAGAGCGCTCCGCAGCCAGCTTGGGTGATCGGTCCCAGGCAAGGCGTGCCATGGGCAACCATCACACAGACATGCCCAGCCTGTTTGCACTCCACACATACGCTGTGGTTGGGAATGTTGGGTTTGCGTCCATTTAGCGTGGCGTTGAGGAGTTCGAGCAGCTGGCCCTTGCTAACCGGGCAGCCGCGCAGCTCGAAATCTACGGTAACATGATCAGCCACAGCGGTAGATGTCGCCAGCGTATCGATGAACTCGGGCGTAGCGTAAATGATGCGTATGTACTCCTCAACATCGGCGAAATTTCGCAACGCTTGAATGCCGCCGGCTGTCGCACAGGCGCCGATCGTTATCAGGAGCTTCGAGGTCTTACGGATCTCATGAATGCGCTCCACATCATGCGGCGTAGTAATGGATCCTTCGACCAAGGATATATCGTAAGGCCCTGGCTGGGTAGCACGCGACGCTTCAGGAAAATAGGCGATGTCCACAGCTTCGGCGATGGCCAACAGCTCATCCTCGCAATCCAGGAGGCTCAACTGACACCCATCGCAGGATGAAAACTTCCAGACAGCCAGCTTGGGCTTCTTCGCAGGTGCGGCGGTCATGTTCATGGTCACAACTCCCGAACGCTAAAAGCCGATTTAATGTGGTCGTAGCGAAACACGGGCCCATCCTTACAGACAAAATGGGGTCCTAGTTGGCAGTGGCCACAAAACCCAACCGCACATTTCATGTTGCGTTCCATGGATACATAAAGGTTCTCAGCAGCAACACCGCGATTAATCAACGCAATGGCTGAGTATTTCATCATCACTTCAGGGCCACAAATCAGTCCAGTCGTGCGCTCGGGATCAAAATCCACTCGCTTGATCAGTTCAGGAACCACGCCAACGTGACCTCGCCAGCGCCCCAAGGCACTGTCCACCGTCACCTCGACGTCCAGATCTAGATGACGGCGCCATTGCTTGATTTCGTCACGGTATAAGATCTCATCCGGATCCCGTGCGCCATAGAGCAGGATGATCCGATTGTAGGCTTCTCGCTCTTGGAGCAGGTGATAGAACGCTGGCCTAAGCGGTGCCAGCCCCAGACCGCCAGAGACAAGCACCACGTCCCGGCCGCGGATTTCGTCTACGGGCCAGGGAGTCCCGAACGGACCCCGTAACCCGACGACGGTATGACGGCCAAAGGTCTCCATGGCCCGCGTAAGCTGGCCGACCGCGCGGATGGTATGGATCATCTTCTCGGGGTTGGCTGGATCTCCGCTGATGGACACCGGGATTTCTCCGATGCCTCCAACGTAGACCATGTTGAACTGCCCCGGCTCAAATGAAGACGGCAGATCACCGTTGGCCGGAGCCAGTTCCCAGGTGAACGTGCCGGGGAGCTCGCGACGAACGCGCTGGATGCGATACGGTCGAGGCAGCATGGGATCGGCAGGCAGTTCGGTTCTTTGGAGCTCACTTAACATGGTACATATCCAAGAGTCTTAGCCGCGTCGATTGCAATCGGTCCATGATGACCGGGACGAACTGTTGCATCAGGGCGAACCCAAAGACAGCATCATCTTCCATCAGCGCCCGCACCTTGGCAGCATCGAAGCGAACTGCCTCGACCTCCAGCGAGGCATAGGCGTCGAAATGCCATTTCCTCGGCTCCACCAGCCACGACCAGCCCAACACCTCTCCCGATTCGATGGTGTCGATCTTCATGTGGCCCTTGGGCTGCCCATACAACTCTAGGACGACCCGGCCCGCTTTGATCAAGAAGAAGTGTTCTGCCGATTCGCCTTCCTTGCAGATCATCTCGCGGGCTTCAAAGTGCGTTTCGGTGGCAAGGTTCGCCAGTAGTTCAAGATGCTCGGGTGAGAGATCCTTGACCAGCGGCTGTTCCTTCCAGTTCAGGTGTTGCTGCTCTTCTCGCTCAGGCATGACAGTCCTCCGCTTTGCTGGTCGCCGCGACGGCACCATCTGCGGCGCGAATGGCTGCGACTTCCTCGGTTAGATCGATTCCTACTGGGCACCAGGTGATGCAGCGACCGCAGCCCACGCAACCACTAGTGCCGAATTGTTCGTGCCATCCCGAAAGCTTGTGCGTGAGCCACTGCCGGTAGCGTGACATTGTGGATGACCGGGCGTGACCGCCAGCTGCGTAGGAGAAATCCTGATTGAAGCACGAGTCCCAGCGACGCCACCGCTCTGCATGGTCGCCAGTCAGATCCGTCGTATCTTCAACGGTCGAGCAGAAACAGGTGGGGCATACCATGGTGCAGTTGGCGCAACTCAGGCAGCGATCAGCTACCTCATGCCAACGGGGATGCTCCAGATTTCTAGACAAGAGCTGAGCTGCATTGTCCCCATCCATCGAACGCGACATCTCCTTGGCCGTCGCTTCGATCTGCTTCTCTGCTTGGGCCACATCGGCTTCGTCGGCTTCGCAGTGGGGCACTTCCTTCATGATCGCCTCTCCAACGGCTGAGCCGGCTTCGACGAGGAAATCATGACGTTTAGGAGTGAGCAGCTCAGTCAGGCAGAGATCGAAATCACCTCTATGCTCAGGTCCGGTTCCCATTGATGCACAAAAACACGCGGGCGATGACGTCGTGCAATTCACGGCTACGATGAAAGTATCTCGTCGGCGGGCGGCGTAACCCGAGTCAACATGCTCGTTTTCGAGAAACACCCGGTCCAGAATGGAAAGCGCTTGGCGCTCACAGGCCCGAACACCAAAGAACGCCTGTTTGACCCCCGCAGGTGCTTCAGGCTGAAACGACATGCCTTCCAGCGTAACCTGAAAGAGCCTCTCTTCAGCCGGATAAAGGAACTTCTTCCATGTGTGAGGCCCCAGGGTGAACCCGAACACCGCTTGGTCCTGTCGCCTCACCAATCGATAGGCACCGGGAGATTGATCCTCACCCCAACCCACAGGCAGGTCCGTATCCGACTCCAGTTCGTCGTAGATGATGGCTCCATCTCCGACAGTCGGGCCCAAAATTCTGTAGCCGCGGTCACTCAGGGCAGCGATCAGCGCTCCAAGGTCACCGCGAGCCATCCTCATCCGGTTATGAGACATCTCATGCTCCGCTTTCTTGGGCTGGTGTGGAGTACAGGAGTGTGGAGCGTGCAGCCGGTACATGGCTGACATTGAAGCTATCTTCGGCACGCCCATGAACTGCTCCCACCGAGGTATTCTCCGTGGTGCAGTGACCCACCGCTCGTGGAGAGGTGGCCTTTGAGATGGAGACAGCCAAGGAGCCCAGCTTGTCACCGAGTCGGAGAGATCTCCGCCAGGTACCCGGCCATGCTTTGGAAAGTGTCATCGGACTCGCCTCCTGGTCCTAGTGGGAGCGCTGCCCGAGAGATCGACCCTCGGCTCTGCATAGGTTCAAGAGAAGCAAACCAGATGCCAAACGGGCACGTTTCAGTCAAAATGAGACACTAATCTTCGTCCAAGGTGTGACAGCTGCGTGCCTCTCTGGGGCGACACATGTTGACGTAACCCAACGCTCCTCGGATTATGCAGTTGCTTGGCTCTCTCAATCCTGGGAGACAGGTCAGCCAAGATGGTAGGTCGAGCTTGACGCATTGATTCTTCCAGAGGAGCCCAATCAGCCGGGCGACCAAGCAGCAGGTGTTGACTGTGTCCGCGTTGCTAACCTTCAGGGCGCTCGTTGATTGGTCGAAGTAGTTGCATCGCTACATCGACAGATGCCGGCGGCTGGCCGAGGTCCGTGAAGCGTATTCTTCGGACCATGGCTACCTGACCCGGGTCTACTGCCCACGTCATACGCGGGCTAGTCTTGGGCGTCTGGCTTGACGAGCTTCATCCTCTTGATTCTTGAGGCCAGCGTGGTTGGCCTGATGTCCAGAAGCTCGGCTGCGCCGCCGGGGCCTTGGACCTGCCAATTGGTTTGATCCAGGGCGGCAAGAATGTTCTCTCGTTCTCGCTGTTTCATCTCGGCGTCTGCAACCACAATCGTCGGCGAGGCTGGTGCGGATGCGCGATTCTGCTGCTGCTTCTTCAAACTCTGCTGCGGAAGATTGAAGCGAATCTCGCCCTTTCGAGAAGTGATTACCGCTCGCTCGATCACATTGAGCAGTTCGCGCACATTTCCGGGCCAATCGTATCTCTGCAGCGTTAGGATGTTGCCCTCGCTCAACCCTTTGCACGGGCGATTGAACCTGCGCGAAGCTTGTCGAAGAAAGATGTCCGCCAGCAATGGAATGTCCTCCTTCCGCCTGTGCAGAGGCGGCACCTCGATGGGGAAGACATTGAGGCGGTAGAACAAGTCCTGACGAAATCGGCCTGCATCAACTTCCACTTTCAAGTCGCGGTTGGTCGCCGCGATGATACGCACATTGGCCTCACGCGTTTTCTCTTCGCCGATCCGCTCATAGGATCCTTCCTGCAAAACGCGAAGGAGTTTGCTCTGGAGCTCCAACGGTATCTCGCCCACCTCGTCGAGAAGGAGCGTTCCACCATTGGCTAACTCAAATCTTCCGGCTCGATCACGGATAGCCCCAGTGAATGCGCCTTTGACGTGGCCGAAGAATTCGCTCTCGTAGAGTTCGCGGGGTACCGAGGCGCAGTTGACCCGGACCATCGCCCGCGTGCTTCGCCCACTCCGCCGATGGATTTCCTGGGCTACGAGTTCCTTGCCCGTCCCGGATTCTCCGAGAATCAGGACGTTCGCATCGGTGGGGGCAACGAGCTCGATCTGCTGAATGATGCTTCGAAGGGCAGCGCTGTTGCCCACGATGTCGCCGTAGGCCCGCGCGTCGGAGATTTCTTCGCGCAGGTAGGCATTCTCCAGTTCGAGCTGTCCGCGAAGAGACTCGATTTCCCCAAAAGCACGCGCGTTGGCTATAGACGCTGCCGCAAGGTCGGCGATTGTGCGTAGCCAATCTAGACAAGGCTGTCCCAGCGTGGCCCGCGTGAAGATGGCCAACACACCGAGGATCTCTCCTTTGAACACCAGCGGCTGCCCCGCAAAACCACGAATGCCTTCTGCTGCTGTCCAGTCAGGCATAGCGATCCACTTGGAATCCTTCTCTATATCCATCACCGATAGGCATTCGCCGCTCGCTGCAATCCGGCCGACTTTGCGCGATCCAATGGGCATGCGCCTGAAATCACCATCGAGACGCGTCCATGGCGCTGCGCCTTCCCGTCTCGAGCGACCTGCACTAGCCACCAAGTGAAGGCAGTAGGTTTGGTCGGGGCACTCCTGGCGCATCGGACACTTCGAGCAGACATCTCCCGGCCTAACCAGCCAGATGCGGGCGAGGGCTATCAGCTCTTCCTCCGCGAGGCGGTCAACGACCGCGCTCAGCACACCGTCGAGTGCTCGCTGTTCTCCCATCTCGAGCAGCAGGCTTTGCAGTGCTTCCGACACTGACATGCGTTCGCCCAGGGTGGCCATAGCAGCCATCATAGCGGCGTTACGAAGTATCGCAACGCAATCGCGTAGAGTACGACATTGCGTTGCGTAAGCCGCTGCGGGCGAAAATCCATAACTTCAATTAGGTAAAGCACTTGCGCTGAGCATACCAACTGGCATGCCTGATGCCCTAAGCACTTGCAGTTCAGGCCGTGACGAGCACGGCTGTCACCATGAGAAGGAGAACAGAAATGCCACGTTTGAATCCAATCGACACAGCGACGGCGGACCCCGAGGCCAAGACTCTTCTAGAGAGCGTGCAAAAGAAGATGGGCATGACACCCAACATGTTGAGGACCATGGCAAACGCACCGGCTGTGCTTGAGGCGTACCTGGGATTCAGCGCCGCGCTGCAGGGCGGAGTTCTTCCGCCCAAACTTCGCGAGCAAATCGCCCTGACCGTCAGCGAGTTGAATCGCTGCCAGTATTGTCTCTCCGCGCACACCGCCCTTGGGAAGATGGCTGGCCTTTGTGACGAGGAGATCGCGGACAGTCGTCGCGGTGTGTCGCCGGATCGGAAGACCGAAGCGGTGCTGCACTTCGCCCGCAAGGTCGTAACGGAGCGCGGTTGGGTGGGCGATGACGATGTGGCAGCCCTACGTGCAGCCGGCACGACAGACGCTGAGATGGCGGAAATCGTGGCTGTCGTATCCTTCAACATCTTCACCAACTACTTCGATCATGTAGCGCGTCCGGAAGTGGACTTCCCCGAGGTCGCGGCGCCGAGCGACAAACCCGCCTGCGCCTGCGGTTGAGCCGTCAAGACATCTATGCACAAAACAAGGAGACAACTGTCATGGCAACCCAAACACATCGTGCCTTCACGCTCAACGGAGACAATTTTGAGCAAGAAGTGCTCAAGAGCGAGCAAACTGTGCTCGTCGATTTTTGGGCAGAATGGTGCTCACCGTGCAGAGCGCTCGGGCCCGTTGTCGAAGAGATTGCGGCCGACTTCGAGGGACGCGCTAGAGTTGCGAAGGTCGACGTGGACCAAAACAAGTCGCTCGCCGCACAATACGCAATCAACTCGATTCCAACCCTGCTGTTCTTCAGGGACGGTGAAGTCGTCGACCGCATTCAGGGCGTGGTTTCAAAGAGCGAGCTAGCCGTCAAGCTGACGGCGTTAGCAGATGGTAAGTCGGCCGACAATTGAATACAGCAGCGGCCTCAAACTTCAACACAAAAGGAAGAAGAGAATGAAAGCAGCGATCATCATACTGTCCGATCCAAAATCGGGATCTGAAGAAGCACTGGGCCGCGTGTTCAATGGTTTGGCAACCGCTTATGATTTCAAGCAGCAGGGCGACGAAGTGTCGGTGCGATTCCAAGGGACGGGAACGCGGTGGATCGGTGAACTAAGCAAGGCCGGTCATGCCGCATGAGCTCTTCGAAGCTGTGAAGGATACGGTTGCGGGCGTCTCCTGTGGTTGTGCAGACGTATTTGGTGCAAATGAGGAAGCCGTGAACTCTGGCTTCGAGTTGATCAAGGATAATCCGGTCCCGGGGACCTCGGGGCTGGCAAGCCTACGGAAACTTGCAGCCGATGGATTCACCATACTGACCTTCTGATAGGATTCTCGAGGGGGGCGTGTGCAAGGATTGTACACGCTCCTCCCGTTCTTGGCATGAGGAGAGCACGCGATGCGAGTTGACAACCCGTTCCACGAAGGCGAGTTGGCGGTGCAGGAGCGTGCCGGCGAACTCGAGGAAGGGCGGCGTAATGGCCGTGTGCTCGCTGATTCCATCATGATGGGTGCTCAGAAATTTGTAGCCCAGCAGCCGATGGTCGTACTCGGCAGCGTCGATAATCAGCAGGATGTTTGGGCTTCGGTGTTATTTGGCCAGACGGGATTTGTGATTGCTCGCGATGAGCGATCGCTTGAGTTCGACCTGTCGCGTGCGGGTATCAACAAACATGACCCACTCTGGCAGAACATTCAGGGCAATCCGCGGCTCGGGGCTCTTTTTCTCGAGCTGGCGACGCGGCGCAGACTTCGCATCAATGGCACGGTGAGTCGCCCATCCGCCGATCAGCTCAGCCTCGCCGTGATGGAGTGTTATCCGAATTGCCCCAAATATATCCAGCGGCGGTTAGTCCGGTTTGAACAGGCAGGCCAAGCGAGCGACTTGTCGTCGGCAATCGATGGGCAATCGCTCAACGGTGAACGGGCTGCGATGATCGAGGAATCCGACACGTTCTTTGTTGCAAG
This sequence comes from Phycisphaerae bacterium, assembly GCA_029260235.1. Lineage (GTDB taxonomy): Bacteria > Planctomycetota > Phycisphaerae > UBA1845 > UBA1845 > OFTM209. The sequence goes on from JAJDDP010000010.1 coordinate 43,939, forward strand.
CGCCCATGCCGAGCGAGGTGTGGATGCGTCACACCGCGGAGGCCAACCAGGCTTTGTCGAGGTTGTCGATGGCCGAACGCTTCGGATTCCAGATTATTCGGGCAACAGCATGTTCAACACACTCGGCAACTTCGCCGTCAATCCGCGCGCGGGACTGGTGTTTCTCGACTTTGGGCGGAACCGGATGCTGCAATTAACTGGGCGTGCCGAAATCAGCTGGGATCGGGAAGATGCTGCGGGCCGAAGCGGCGGGACGCAACGGTTCTGGGATTTTCGAGTTGAGCGCTGGTGCGAATCGGCAACACATGCCGGCCTGCGGTGGGAATTCCTAGACTACTCGCCTCACAACCCACAACGTCGGGCAAGCCGGAACCTGGCTAGACTTAGGGCGGCGGATTTGCCTTAAGGCGCGATCTGCTTCTGATTCCCGCCGACAGTCACCGCGAGCAAAGCCAAGTTGAATCTGCGAGCTAGTCGGACACTGGGGCAGGGTGTAGAGTATGGCGTACTTTGAAGCCGCTTTGTTGCTCAGTCGCTTTTGTCATCTGGAGTAGGGCATGTTCATTCGTCGGATGCGTCTTTGGTTTGCTGGTTTGATTGCCTTCGCCATCGGTTTCCCCTTCTCCGAGAAGGCCTTTGGCCAAGAGGGTGATGTCGTCACTTCATCCATTGAGCTTGGTTTGGCTATCGCTGATTCAGCCGACCAGAGCTGACTGCCTCGGGTTTTTGGCGCTACTCTTGCAAGGAATCGCTTATCGCCCGACGGGCGAAAAGTTCGCCGCAGCGCGCATATGCGCAATCATATTGATCCAGGTCGCGTTTGATCATCTGTTCTGATGCCCGCAGGTAGCGATTCGTTGCAAAGCGCACTGGGCTGTTCCGGTCACGGCTTCCGCAGTAATTGCGCAGGCGTGGTTGCGCAGGCATTGGGAGCATTTTCAAGGGACTCCATGCCATCGACGTCATGGACGCTGTCCATCACGCGGAAACAGCAACGATCCTTACCCGATTTCTTGGCCTGGTACATCAATTCGTCGGCGGCTCTGACGAAATGCTGGGGGTCCACAGTCACCTCTGGGATTCCCCAAGCGATACCCAGGCTGCATGTTACTGGTCCGGATAGCCCGAGTTCTGGAAACGGGGTTTCTCGAACAGCGGCGACCACTTGGTTGGCGAAGTTTCGGGCATCGGTTTCAGCCAACCCTGTCGCCGCCAGCAGAAACTCCTCGCCGCCATATCGACCGACGAAACCCGCGTTCGGGACGACCTCTTGCAACGTCTTGGCCACGCCTTTGAGAACCTCATCACCCGTATGGTGGCCAAAGTTGTCGTTCAACTTCTTGAAATTGTCTAAATCCAAGAACAACATGGCTACAGGTTTATCTGATTGCCCAGCCTGCTGGAAGGAATCCCGCAGGGCATCGTTGAGAGCGCCTCTATTCAGGATCCTTGTGAGAGGATCAAGTGCCGCCCGCTCGCGGTATTCACCGAGTGCGTCCTTGAGCTGCGCGTGCTCCTGGGAGGACTGAGATCGTTCGGACTCAACCGTCATCGTCAAGTGCGCGTTGGCCTGACTGAGTAAGTCGGCGACATCCAGGTCTTCGGGCACCGCCCCTTGCAGCACGGCAGCCATTTGGGCATATGCGGCTCCCGCGGCTGAAATAGCGTCCTGCACGGCTTCTGCGCCCATGCCGAGGTGTTGCTCGGCAAATTCACAAAGGGCTGGCTCATCCGCGTCGATGTTTCCGGCCGAACTCAGGCGCACGGAGCCGATCAGATAGGTGACGCTCCTGAGCCGATCAGCATCCGCAGGCGTCGGGCTTAGCGGCGGTTGAATATGGTGCTGCTCCACGTTGGTCACCATGACCTCGGGTAACGTCCATTCGCGCGTCAAAACAGCCGCCGCCTCTGCATGGTTGTAGGGATAGGAGCGATTCTCCGCCGCAAAATATGCCGTGGGGGTGAGGGTTTCATCCCCACACAGTGCGGCGTAATCTTTTCCGAGGAGCTGCACGAGAAGAATCCTGCCGCAGTCCTGAAGTAGTCCGATCAGGAAAGCCTCGTCAGCGCAGCTTGGAACACACGCGGCAGCAAATTCTCGCCCAAGGCAAGCCCGCAGCAATGAGTGTTGCCAAAACTTTTTCATGTCGAAGGGACAGCCGCCAAGGCGGCCGAGATGGCCCACAAGTTGAAAGCCTAGGCTCACGGTGCGTACACGGTTGATACCGAGTAAGCTGATGGCACGCTGAATTGTTGTTACTTCCCGGCGTTGGCCGAACGCCGCTGAATTTGTCATGCTCAACAAGCGCGCGGCCAGTGCCGGATCCATCTGGATGATGTCGGCAAACTGATCGACGGTGGAATCCGGATCTTCTGCAAGCTCCAGGATGCGTGACGCAAGTTCTGGGCTGCTGGGCATTTTAGCCTTTGCAAAAAGCTGCTGTAATTCGTGCTGAAGCGTTTTCGACGTATCCATAATTCTCCTCAACCAGTCGTTCCACGTTCCCCGATCTTGTCCCTTTTAGCGGTTCCTGTTGCACGAGGCCCGTGTGGTAGCCTCAGCTCCAGATGACAGACTCATCGAATCTGCAGCCGCGTTGTCGTGGCTTGCAGGCTGTCCGATGATTCACCACGCGCCCATTATGGGTGCGGTGGGTTCGCCGTGTCTATCGCTATAAGTCATCCCCGACTCACTGCTTCAACCCGCTCACGACCCGATGAGCACTGGCTGTTCAGGTACGCCGTCGCTCTCTGAATCGGCGGTTTGATGGTGTCAGTTGCGATACAATTCGTGCCGTAGATGGTCTATCGTTGGCTTAATCTGGTGAACCACACTCGCGTGGGTTATCGGCCCGGTCGAATATTCGGTCAGGCAGATCCCGGTACAGTAGGCACAGGAGGGGCAGCACTTGGGGTCAGGAAATCCGATGTCTCTGGATGCAGGCGGACCCTGCAACGGGGCGTAAAGTAATGCGAACTCCAAGGTTGCGGAGTTTCTCGACCATTCTTGCCATTTGGATTGGAGGATGCGTTTTCGTCAGATGTGTCTTCGGTTTGCGGGTTTGATTGTCTTCGCCATCAGTTTCCCCTTCTCTAAGAAGGCAATTGGCCAAGATATTGATGTCGTCACATGACCTGTTGTTTTTGCTTCGACTCGTTCGTCGCCTGACGGGCGAATGCTTGCCCCCAGCGTGCATAGGCCCAAAGATATTGAGCCGGGTCGCGCTTAATTAGCTGTTCCAATGCCCGCAGGTAGCGGTTGGTCACGAAATGTACGGGATCCTCCAACCCAGCCCATTCCTGGTGCTTGATCACATCAACCACGCAGACCTCAAACTCAAACGCGTCGTTCACTCGCCGATTGCCCGCGACGACGACGTCGGCTTGGTAGCGCCAAGCCAGCAACCCAACCGACCGTAGCACCTTGGTCTCGATGCCCAGGAACGTCGCCGGCATGCCGCCTTTCTCCACATGATGATCCGCGACCAATGCCACCATCCCGCCTTGGCCTAAGATCTTCTCGAACCGGGTTGATGCGTCGGCCAACGGAACCATTTCGCAACCGCTTTGTCCCCGAATACGGCGACGGAAGGTATCGAATCCGGCGTTGCGGTGCGGCAAGTAAACGGTCGCCACGCGCAGGCCGTTATAGCCCAAGAAGATGGGAAGCAGGTCGAAGGATCCAAAGTAGGCCGTCAACAAGATGACCGGTTGAGAAGATCGCTGAGATTCAGTCAAATCGGTTAGATCATGCCTGCCCAGTCGCCCACCGTATTCCTCGTATGTGTTGGCCTTCAGCAAGTAGGGTGACAGCATCAAGTCCGTCAGATTCCAAACGCGATGCACAAAGGATTCTCGGGCGACTCGCGCGACATCTCGGGCAGAAACGAATCCTGCCGTGGCTTCACGGCATTGGGCTTCGCAACGTTCCCGAAGCGGGTCCAGCAATCGGTAGATGATACAGGCAGCCCACTTCATCACCGCGTAGGCCAACCGAGGACCAATGATCCACAACCCCACGGCCAGTAAGCGGCGATGCAAGTTCCCCAGGGCAATCACCCAGCGCGGCCACCTTCTGATGGTTCGAGCTTGCCCCTTCAAGGTCATACTATGTTGGCTCTCAATTCGATCACGATTAGTCTCAACCGCTCCAATCCTAGTGCCGTTGGAGTGTCAGGCGAATGGCACGCCCATGAGACAGTCCACTATGGGCACGGTATGCTCACTAAGGTGCGTTGGATTCGTTTCTGGTCTACTTGTAGAAGCAATCCGGAGTGCGGGGTCGTGCGGATTATTCGGCAGGAAGTCCGCAAGCCTTTTCTGGGATCAGCGCCGTTGGGAGCGCATTTTTTGCGCGGCAAATGCCTCAAGACGCGTCCTTGCAGCCTCGGTGGCAGTGAGAGAGGGAAAGAAGCCGTGTGACGCAATGACCTGAGAAGTTTCCTTGCAGAATGGCATGAAGTGTGCCTGTCGTCTTGCAAGCGGAAGATTTTTAGAGTATCTGCTTCACTATCTAGGCCGACCAGATGTAGTTCACCGTTCTTGGTGGCACGGGGTCGGGGACGTGCTGCGTTTTATGGTGGTCGGTCGCATCTAGGAAGAGGAGGACTTGTCACATGGACGTGATTCATTCAACAGGCCTGATCGGGCGATCCAGGATCGCGGTGCTCATGACTGCGTTGGCTGTAGGCGCATGTCAGACCGGCACGGGCGGAGGAACCGGCGACGGTACGGGTACGCCCTCACCTTCCTGTGCCGAGTTGGGAGAAAGCTGCACCGACGCAGGCGATTGCTGTGATAGTACCGCTGATTGCGTCGACGGCACGTGTCAAGAGGATAGCGGTGGGGGAGGCGGCTCTGGCAACGTAGCTGCCGGGCAGGCCATCTATGATACCGATTGTATGGGATGCCATGCAGCGCCCGGAGCCGGTGGCGGTTTCGGGCCGGACCTGGCAAACACCTCAGCCCAGGATCTTCAAACCGGCGCCCAAGCTGATGGTCATCCATTCGATGCAAGCGGACTAGCCGAAGAGGATTTCGCGGACCTGGAAGCATTCTTGGCTGAGGACGACGGCGGAGGAGGTGTGGAACCCGCCTCTGCTTTTGTTGGAGCGGACACCTGCCTAACCTGCCATGCCAGCGCGCATGAAGCATGGAGCGCGACGGAGCATGCCACTGCCCTGGAAGCCCTCGAAGGAATCGGGCAGGGTGAGAATGCGGGTTGCCTAGGTTGCCATACTGTCGGATTTGGTGAAGACGGTGGTTTTGTCAGCCGCGAAGAGACACCACAATTGGCCGGTGTGCAGTGCGAGAACTGCCACGGGGCGGCTGCTGCACATGCGAGCGATCCGGGCAATCTGGAGCTGAGGCCAGCCGTCAATCTCTCCTCGACTGTATGCGGAGGGTGTCATACCGATGCACACCATCCTACCTTCGATGAATGGGAGCTTTCCAAGCACTCCACAGCTCTGGAAGGATTACGATCAAACAGTTTTGCGTCAGACAGTTGCCTCGAATGCCACTCCCAAGATTTCCGATATGCAACAGAGGAAGCAGAGGAGCATCCTGAGGAAAACATCGAGATCCCCACGATGGAGACTGCCCAGTTTTCCGTTGAATGCGTGACCTGCCATAACCCACACCGCCAAGCTGAAGCGCCGCATCAGCTGCGCATGGAAGTTGGGGCGCTCTGTGGCGAGTGCCACACGTCTGAAGGCGCTCTGCCTGGCGGAACACCCCACCATCCACAGTTCGAGATGGTGCAAGGCAAAGGTGCCTTTGGCGAGGACGACTCCGATCTGCTGCTACCCGGTCCGCACACAGGCCTATTCGCCACCGGTGGCGACGGATGTGCCCAGTGCCATGTGGTCGCGCATGAGTTCGAGGATCCCGATGATGCCACCCCCAACGTAACGGGGCACACGTTCAACCCCTTCGACGAGGATATCACTGGTCTTTCGCCCGAGCACCAAGCCGAGGCATTCGCGGGGTGCGCCATGTGCCACACTACCGATGGTAATGCTGAGATGGCCTTGAATGATGTGCAGGGTGACATCGGGCCTCGACTCGCGGCACTGGCTGGATTCTTCGATGCCGAGGATGCAAGTTACATCGATCCCGATGGACTGAGCGAAGAGGATCTAGCGCGGCTTGACATAGCCAAGTTCAATTACCAATTCGTGGATGCAGATGGGAGCGTGGGCGTTCACAATAGCGACTATGCGAATGCTGCGTTGACTGTGGCTGAGGACATCACCGCAGCGCTGTCCGGCGGTTAGCTGGCGTAGCAGTCTTAGAAAAACGACATACCTCTGTCCCTCGAGGCGGATGACGCTAGAATGGCGTTGCCCGCCTCTTGGCCGTACTGTCAGAAATGGGGAAGAGCCTGCTTGCGGTCGGCGTTTTTCTCATAAATGGCATAGCATGTGCTTGCTCTTGGTTTAGGCGGCAATGCCAGAAGCGATTGCCCCGTGCAGTGAACAGATCGGGCTGGGCTTTGGACTCTAGGCCTCTTGCTTGGAGTATTGAAGGGCATGGCGGCTGTTCGGGCATCTTCCAATTGACTAGCGCGGCCTATCAATCCGCGCGTGTATGGAGATCAGTGATTATGGTAGAGCGAATAGGCTGGACACGTTGGTTTCGAGCGGTTTCAAAGTGGGGGGGCGTTTGTGCATTGGCCTTGGCCGTCGGTGCATGCCAGGCTCCGGCCGGCGGGGGTGGGGATGACGATGGTACGAGTGACGGGAACGACAATGGTGCGGCCAATGACAATGATAATGGTGCAGCCAACGACAATGGCAATGACAATTCCAGCGGCGGGCCGCCCTTGGTGGGCCTCGAAGCCGACAAAGCCATGATCTTGCCGTTCACCGTGCAGGCTGCGTACAACGACGACACCATGTTCTTCCACATGAGTTGGGAGGGTGATCGCGGCGACACACATGATTACTTCCAGTACAAGGATGGCGCTTGGCAGCGTGAAGGTGGCGTGCGGCGCGACGGGCAATCAACCATCGACGAAGACGAGTGCCGCGGATCAACCGGCCAGAACTCAACGATCTACGAATCCCGCGTCGTG
>JAJDDP010000091.1 GCA_029260235.1 Phycisphaerae bacterium
CTTCGAAACCAAATGCCTCGGCTCCACCTAGGAACTTGCTCATTTCGCTCAGAATGGCTTCGGCATTCGGCTCGCCGCCAGTTCGATCGGAAGGGACGTCTTGGCCTGACGCCGAGCCAGGCAGGCAAGACCATGCCAAAGCCAAAGCAAGCGTTATGCGTGCGTGTGTCATCTTTGTTCTCCATCCATGGGGGGACCGCACCCAGTTGCCTTGCAAGTCTATCTTCAAAACAGATGCCCTGCCAAGGATGATCCTCGGGACTCCCGTGGCACGCCTGCTGGGCGTCCCAGGCGTGGATCATTTTCAAAAGGTTTGAAAGGCCGTGCTGGGTTAGTGTACTGGGTAGACCCTGTGGCGGGTCTGCCTATAATGCCCGTTTGTCATGGCCAAGACGATCTGCTTGGCTAGATGTGTATCAAACACTCAAGATGGGGAGTCGGTCGATTGAAACGAATTTGGCGACTAGGTGCCGTATCCTATCTTAACTCCAAGCCACTCGTGCATGGACTCGGTCTGGACGATGGCGTCGCTATCAGCTTCGATGTTCCTGCGATGATGCCAGCCTTGCTGGCGGACGGCAAGGTCGATGTTGCCTTGGCCCCGGTGATTGATTACCTCCGCCACCATGCTTCCTGGGAGTTGCTTTCAGACGCCTGCATCGGATGCGATGGCGAAACGCTTACGGTCAAGATTTTCTCGCAGGTACCTCCGGACGAGATCACTGCTCTCGAGGCTGACAGAGACTCGCACACGTCTATCGCCTTAGCCGCCGTCATCTGGAACGAGATGTATGGCAGCCGGTTACAATTCCGTACTTTCGATCCGGAACAGATAGAGACCAGCCAAGCAGTCCTGGTCATCGGCGACAAAGTTGTCAACAGGCGTCCCACCGGCTTTGCGTTTGAGATCGACCTAGGCGGCGCTTGGAAGACATTGACTGGATTGCCTTTTGTCTTCGCCGCTTGGTTCAATCAACATGGCGCAGACGTGGAAGGGCTGGACGCGATCCTAAGAACTGCCCGCGATCGGGGCGTTGGAGCGGCCGACCTCATCGCTACCGAACAGGCCCCGACGCTTGGTTGGCCCGTTCCTTTGGCGAAGCAGTATCTCAGTGAGTACTTGGATTTCACCATGACGCCGCAACATCTGGAGGGCATGGAGCTATTCTTCGAGCTGTCCCAGAAATGGGGCATCGTTCCGCCGACCAAGGAATCTATCCTAGCATGAGCATCGCCACAGACCCCAGTTCAAACAGAACGCAGAATCGCCTGACTGATGGCGAAGCGTTGGACCTTTACCGTGACTGCTCGATCCACGAGTTGGGGCGACGGGCCCACGCGGCAACCATGCGGTTGCACCCCGAGTCGTATCGCACCTACGTCGTTGATCGCAACATCAATTATGCCAACTACTGCACAGCCCGCTGCATTTTCTGCAATTTCAAGGCCGACCCTCCTGATGCACCTAGTGGACGGCGGAACCTGCCCGAGGGATATGTGCTTTCGCTCGATGAGATTGGCAAGAAGATCGAAGAGTTAATCTCCATCGGCGGCACACAGGTGCTGATGCAGGGGGGGTTAGTGCCGGCTAATATCTTGCCATTCGATTGGTACCTGGATCTCCTGCGCTTTATCAAGAAGCAGTATCCCGGCATCCACATCCATGCTTTCAGCCCACCCGAGATCTACGCTTTTCATCAAATTTATGAGATGTCTGTACAGGACGTCTTGTTGCGACTGCAGGAGGCAGGCCTAGATACAATCCCCGGCGGCGGCGGCGAGATTTTGGTTGACCGGGTCCGCGACAAGATCGGTCACGGCAAGACAAATACAGCCGAGTATCTTGAGGTCATGCGGGTCGCCCATGGAATCGGCATGCGAACCAGCGTCACCATGATGTTCGGGCATATCGAAACCATCGCCGAGCGGATTGAACACCTGCGCAGGGTTCGCGACTTGCAGGACGAGACAGGCGGATTCACGGCTTTTATCTGCTGGACGTTTCAACCCGAAAATACGCCCTTGGGCCGTCTGAAGCAGTTTCCATCCGACTACGACGGGCTTCCCGACGGCGAACACCTCAAACTCGCCGGTGCACAGGAATATTTGCGCATGCTCTCGCTGTCGCGAATTTACTTGGACAACATTCCCAATATCCAGTCCAGCTGGGTGACCCAGGGGCCAAAGATTGGCCAGCTAAGCCTCTTCTACGGGGCCAACGACATGGGATCGGTGATGATGGAAGAAAACGTAGTCTCAGCTGCGGGAACGGTTTACTGCCTAGCAGCCGATCAAATCCGTAACCTCATCACCGACGCGGGCTGGGAACCGCAGCAGCGAAACTGTTATTATGAAAAGGTTGAAAGGGTGTCAGTTTCTGCCCGACCCGGCTGCTGAGAAGAAATTGCAGCGAAAACCCTTGCTTGGAGAGTCGGTAGGGAGCTATGCTAGTAGGCTTAGTTCGCAGAGCCGGCGCCCCAGGACTAGCCATAAATGTCGCTGGCCAGCGTGGAGGGAATAGGTGCCAGCGAGATCGTCGTTGGTCCTTCGCGTGGAATGGACGGCAGCGATTGAACGACCGGACTAGCAGATCGAATAATTATCCTTGAACGTTCTTGCTAATCCGGTATGGCTGTGAAGGTGGAATGAAGCCACTTCCTCTTGTTGTTCGATGGGCATATGAGCAAGAAGGACCTGATTGAGCCTCGAGTACGCGAGGATCTGGTGATCATCGATCACCAGGGTCGAGAGGACGTATTCCTGCGGGAGCGGTCTGATCGCTTGGCTGACCTCGTAGAGAAGATCGGCGATTTGCCCGAGGCCACGGATCTGGAGCTAGATCGCACAGCCCTTCGCGCCGCTGCCATCTATCACGATGCTGGCTGGGCAATTCAGTGCAGACAGGGCATCGTCACTCGGGCGGAGATTTTGGTCCGTGCTACGACAGACGCCCAGCGGGAATTGGCTGTAGCGCTCCTCGAATCGCGTTTGTCCGACGTCCTAGAGCCCTCCTCACTTCAAGCAGCGGTCGAAATCCTGCGGCAAACCAATCGGCGTGATACTGCAATCGTTGAAGCCCACATCCTCAGCGATGCTGTAAACCTGGATGAAATGGGGCCTTTGCTGCTCTGGGTCTTGGTTCGTCGCCATGCCTTGGAGGGCAAGGGTGTTCAAGCAGCTCTGGAAAGTTGGAACGCAAGGAAGGAGTACGGATACTGGAGGGCCCGGATTGAGAATTTTCATTTCGAGCCCGTACGCCAACTGGCGAAGGAACGACTGGCGTGCGTGGAGCAATACATGGCTCAATTGTCAGTTCACAACCAAGGCACAGATTTCGGTGGCTCCAGGTTCCCCGGACCACCTCCAGAGGAGCCTGACTAATTACCCTCCCCTGACCGCAGTCTGACAGCACTTCGTCCTCCACCAGGCCGCTTGGCTAGGCCTTCTGGCCCAGCAGACAAAACCAGCCAAGCCCGGATTTGCAATGTTCCTCCCGGGATTAGCTTGACCCGCCTTAGGCGTGTGCTATATTTACTGTGAACCTGCCCATCGGAGAGTGGCCCGGGCTAGTTCGTGCTTGGCCGCCGTGGACAGCATGCTTGATGTAGATGGCTTGGAACCGAATGACACGCGTCACATGTTCATCTTAGCTTGCCGAGAGAATGTTACTCAGCAACGCTTGTGACGCGCGCATGGCAGGTTTCGGGCCTTTGTTCGTTTTACGTCGGCCCCTCACCTGGCACCTTGTGGAGATTGAACGCTGAAAGTCACCCTTCCGGACGGATCTGAGTTGACGTTGGACGCTGGCGCATCGACGTGGGATGTTGCAGGCAGCATCGGCCCAGGATTGCAGCGGGCTGCTTTGGCTGGCAAGGTCTTGGTCAACGGGGAAGCCCAGATTCACGACCTGCACAACCCGCTGCCGGGCGACTGCCAACTCGAGATCCTCACCAAAGACGATACCTCCCGCGAGTCGCTGTTGCTCTTGCGCCACTCTTGCGCTCACATCATGGCTGAAGCAATCTGTGGTCTGTTCCCAGAAACCAAGCTAGCCTACGGACCTCCCCTGGAGGACGGCTTCTACTACGACATTGAACTATCCCGCTCGATCACACCCGATGATTTTGAAGAACTAGAATCGCGCATGCGGAAGATCATCAAGGAAGATCGCCCCTTCGTGCGCCACGAAATGGGCCGTGGCCAAGCCATGGAGAAGCTGGAACGAGAGGGCAACCGGTTCAAGGTGGACAATGCCCTCCGGGCTGAGGGAGACTCACTCAGTTTCTATGTGACTGGTGAGAACCAAGGACAAGATTTTGAAGATCTCTGCCGCGGTCCGCACATTCCATCTACCGGCTCGGTTGGGGCGTTCAAGATCAAGCAGGTCAGTGGAGCCCATTACCGGGGTGACGTCAACGACACGCCGCTGCAGCGCATATATGGGACCGCTTTCTTCAAGAAGAAGGCCCTCAAAGAATACCTTGGGCGGTTGGAAGAAGCCAAGGCCCGGGACCACCGGGTCGTCGGGCAAGAGCTGAATCTGTTCACCATAAGCCCCGAGGTCGGCAGCGGCTTGGTTCTCTGGCAACCCAAGGGGGCGCTGGTTCGCATGCTCCTCGAACGCTTCTTGATGTCTGAGATGCTCCAGCGCGGGTACCAGCCAGTGTACACGCCGCACATCGGACGACTGGGGCTGTATCGGACTAGTGGCCACTACCCTTACTACGAAGATTCGCAATTCCCTGCGCTCTATGAGACTGATCGGGGGAAAGTTCTTCTGGCACTGAAGCATGCGGCTCAGCGGGCATCGCACATGACTGGCGATGACAAGAAGCAGGCGATGGACTCTGTAGACCATCTTTGCACGGCAATCGTCAAAGTCTGGGGGCAGATTGAGGGCATGAATCCCGCCGAGGGAGCCGACGCGGTTGCTCAGGCTGCGGATCGAGAGTTGGTCCAGGAAGAAGGTTTTCTCCTGAAGCCGATGAACTGTCCTCACCATGTCCATATCTATAAGGCACAACCGCGAAGCTATCGTGACCTCCCGGTGCGCCTGGCTGAGTTCGGCACAGTGTATCGCTACGAGCAGAGCGGCGAATTGAACGGAATGACCCGTGTGCGCGGGTTTACGCAGGACGATGCCCACTTATTCTGCACGCCGGACCAGCTCGAATCGGAGTTAGCCAGCACCATAGAGCTTACTCAATTGGTGCTGAGCACCTTGAATTTCAGCGATTATCGGGTGCGGCTTGGGTTCTGCGACCGGGATTCCGACAAGTATGTAGGGGAGCGGGAGCTGTGGGATAAGGCGGAGAATGTGCTTCGCAACATTGCTGAGCGAATGGGGCTGGATTATTCCGAAGAAGCGGGTGAAGCAGCGTTCTATGGACCGAAAATCGATTTCCTGGTCCGCGATTGCATCGGACGGGAATGGCAGTTGGGCACGGTTCAGCTCGACTATACTGCTCCTGAGCGGTTCGACTTAACCTATACCGGGGCCGACAATCGACCGCATAGGCCGATCATGATCCACCGGGCACCATTTGGGAGCATGGAGCGGTTCATTGCTATCCTTATCGAACACTTCGCCGGGGCGTTCCCTCTCTGGTTGGCCCCAGTTCAGGTTACGGTGACCACGGTGAGCGAAAAAAGCGAGGCCTATGGCCATGAAGTATATGAGGTGCTGCAGCGATTCGGGCTTCGGGTGGAGCTGGACACCTCAAGCGATAAGATTGGCCCCAAGAAGCATCGACTGCGAAAAATGAAGATTCCATACATTATCGTGGTGGGGGAGCAAGAAGCCCTTGAGAAAACCGTCAACGTAAACGACCGAGAAGGTAGGACGCTGGGCAATTATCCGTTGGCGCAGTTTCTAGAGGCTTGCCGTGTTGAGATTGAGACCAAGGGCAAGGAAGACGCCCACGCCGAGAGGGCATAGTTTCAGGATCCGGGATCGGTTCCCGGGTTTGTTCTTCTCGTATTTGTTAACGAAAGGTGACCGCCGATTGCAAAGGCCCTAAGAATGAATGATCAGATTCGGATCTCACCGGTCCGGCTCATCGATCATGAGAACGAGCAACGGGGCGTTGTGCCCGTCGAAGATGCCCAGCGCTTGGCGCGAGACTTGGGTTTAGACTTGGTAGAGGTAGCCCCGCTGGAAAAACCGCCGGTTTGCCGGATCATGGACTACGGCAAGTTCAAGTACCAGCAAAAGAAGAAACTCAAGCAGAGAACCTCCCACGAAGTCATTCTCAAAGAGATCCGCATCAGGCCCAAGACCGACAACAATGACCGCGACATCAAGCTAAAGCGAGCCAATCGGTTCCTGGGTGAAGGCCACAAGGTGCAATTCACCATGCTGTTCCGGGGGAGAGAGCGCTTCCATAAGGAAGTAGGGCATGAGATCTTCAAGGGCATCATCACCGAGCTGGGCGAGACGGTAAAAGTGGAGCGCCCACCTCGAGGAGAAGGCAACAAGTTGATCATGGTAGTCAGTCCGGCTAAGCACTAGTGCAGCGCCGAGCCATTGCCATGCGGGTTTATCGGCGGAAGGGTGATCCCTAGCCTGCTCACTTGGGCCTCGGGCCTTACCAGCCGACCCCTAGAAGTTGCATTCTCGTTCAATTGTAACTATGCTCCGCGATTCGTGTCGCCGCTGGTCGTGTCTCAACCACACCGTTGAAGCGTCGAATAGTTGGAACTCTTGTCGGAAAATGAGGTTAAGAATGTCTAAGAAGCACATCATCGCCCCGCACGGCGGGAAGCTGGTCAATCGCATGCGGGACGGACTGAGTGACGACGCGTCACTGGTTTCGGTCACTTTGACTGAGCGTCAGCAGTGCGATTTGGAAATGCTGGCCATCGGGGCGCTTAGCCCGCTCGAAGGCTTTATGGGTGCCGCTGATTTTGACAGTGTTTGCGACAAGATGTCGCTCGCTGACGGCACTGCGTGGCCCATGCCGATTACCTGTGCGGTTAGTGATGAAGTGGCTGGCAAGATCAAGGCTGGCGACAAAGTTGCACTCCGTGATGATCAAGGTCGATTCCTGGCCACGCTGGATGTGAAGGAAACCTTCAAGCAAGACAAGAAGAAGCAAGCGGCCAAGTGTTACGGCACCGAAGAGGAAGCTCATCCAGGCGTCAAGGTCGTCTATGACGAAGGCGACACCTGTTTGGCTGGTCCCATCGACGTAGCCGTCGCCCGCCACGATCCGATGTTCAGGGACCACCGCTTGACCCCGGTGCAGACCCGGGCCGAATTCGAGAAGCGTGGCTGGAATACCGTTTCAGCATTTCAAACTCGCAATCCGATCCATAGGGCACACGAATACCTGACCAAGTGCGCCCAGGAGATTACCGATGGTTTGCTCGTCCACCCTCTAATGGGTGCCACCAAGGACGGCGACATCCCCGGTGAGGTGCGGATGGAATGCTACGAGGTGCTGATCGAGAGTTACTATCATCCCGACCACACCATGCTGGCAATCATGCCAGCCGCCATGCGTTATGCCGGACCGCGTGAAGCCGTTCTGCATGCGATCTACCGCCAGAACTACGGTTGCAGCCACATCATCATCGGGCGCGACCACGCTGGCGTGGGTAGTTACTATGGCACCTACGATGCTCAAGAGATTTTCGACGAGCTGCCCGGCGATGGGCTGGAGATCACCACGCTTCGGTTCGAGCATGCAGCTTGGTCCAAGAAGGCCGGTGGAATGGTCAGCGGTAAGACGTTCCCGAAGATCGAGGGCGACCAGATTTTCCTCTCGGGCACGAAAGTTCGCGAGCTGCTGCTCAAGGGTGAGCGACCGCCAATCGAGTTCACTCGATCCGAAGTCGCCGACATTCTGATTAACTCGATGTCCAAGTCATAGGGCGAGACAACATGGCATCAGCGGGCATGGCCAAGCGCGGTGCAACGCTTGAAGAGGCCTGCGAAGCGATCCTGGCGATGCAACGGCCAATCGTGATCGGGCACGTTGTACCTGATGCTGATTGCCTGGGTTCAATGCTGGCGTTTGCCCAGGCATGGGGTGCCCCGGTGACCACCTGCTTGCCCCAGGGGTCGGTTTCGCGCCGGTTGCAGTTCCTCATCGATTGGGCTGGGGTTGCGGTCATCGATTCGCCCGCTGCCTCTGATGCTGACGGTTATGTCGTAGTCGATACCGCGCGCCAGAGTCGGTGCAACGTAGGATCGGCTGCGTCGGCTGATTGGTCTTCGGGTAAGACGATGGTGGTCATTGACCATCACGCTGGCAACCAGGGATTCGGGCAAGTCGGGTGGGTTGTGCCCGATGCCTCCAGCAACGCGGAGTTAGTCTATCGATGCCTCCGCCACACCGGCTGCCCCATCGATGAGATAGCTGCCTCGTTGCTATACGCTGGTGTGCATGCCGACACGCGGGGGTTCACCATTGGGGTAAACTTGGTGGCGTCGTTGGCAGTCGCCGCTGAGTTGGCTGAGGCGGGCGCCCGGGTTGGCGAAATTGGAACGCGGCTTTGCCGAAATCAGAGCCAAGAGGAGTTCGACCTCTGCCGTTTGATCTATCGAAATACGCGCACAATTGCGCAGGGAAAGATCGCCTACAGCACGGCTGATTCCTCTGAAATTGCCGGATGCGGATGCAAGCCGGCTGACATCGACGAAC
>JAJDDP010000092.1 GCA_029260235.1 Phycisphaerae bacterium
TGAGCGTCTATCGCACCCTCCGACTGCGCGGGTTGAACCCGACCAAGACTATCACCAACGGGCTAAAAACCTACCTCGAAACCGGGAAGATCCCCGCGATGCCAGCCGCAGCTGTTGCGAATGGCTGAAGAGTTACGACCACGTCTGGGTGGTCAGTTGACCACATTCCGATTTACACCGTTCTCGAGAAACAACGTTTCATGCTATCGCTATGCGCGATTGGCGGTGCGCATTCGAACTTACAAGCGAAGTGCGAAGATCAGTTTTCTGTGGTGTGGCAGTACCGAAGTCGCGGCAAGGCGAACGCTGCACGGAGCTTTGTGGGCGGGGAAGGAAAGCGGCTTGATCCGCACACCTATAACCCCGGAGCGCTTCGGCGGCGGCTCCTCAAAGGGCCATGTGATCAACGTCTTTGTCCTACGCCAATTGCTTCTCTCAGAGCAAGTCAGCAGGCTGGGGGACCGCAGGCCCACGCGGACTACTCCCCCTGGCCGAGTGATGCGGAGTACTCCGATTGACCTGAGATTCACACCGCAAAGTTGGGCGACATTCAGCGTCCGTACTTCATGTAGCCGAAACCGTCGAACTCGCGCGACTTGAGCTCGGCGGATTCGAAGAGCGGCCGGAGCTTCTTGTAGAAACTGCCGTATTGGTTCGGGCGGGCGATCACGACCACGTGCAATACCGAACCGTTGATCTTTTTGCGCAGACGGGCGTCGATTTCCTTGAGTTCGTTGTACGAGACATGCTCAGAGCCAAAACCTGGCAGGCCGCCCCAAGCCGGACGCTTTACGAATCTCGCGATCCTCTCCATGTACGAACCCCCATCGATCACCCGGTTCAACTCCTTCACCACCGCGGTTCGGTCGGCCAATCCAAAGCCATAGGCAACGCTGCCATCGCCATCCTTCTCCACGTACTTGAACGGCCACTTCTTGTTCCGTATCAGTTGCTTGGTCATGGCATCAAACGCATCGGTGTTGAAGCATCCCCAGATGCGCACGATGCCGGCAGCGTGGAATGCGTCGGACATGTGCTCCCACTTCTTCAACTTATGGCGACAGGTAGACGGACACCCGCTCAGGGTTCTCGGACACGGTCAAACAAGTTCGCACATGGTGTAGCCAAAGGAGCAGGCAGCCCGCCTTGGATCACAAGCTCACAGCAATCGAGATCATGAGCAGGAGCAGATTCGCAACGGTGCAAGCCAACCGACAATTCATCCAGGCAGGCCATGAGTTTGTCAAAGGCAATTTGGGCTTCGTGGTGCTGGGTTGAGGGTCTCTGTTGACTAAACGCCGAATAGCCTCCCAGCCAGCGGGGGAGAATTACTGTCCTTCTACCGTTTTGCGCCGCGAATACCGCGTCAGAATGCGAGAAAACGCGGCGCGATGCGACAGTTTGCGAATCTGGAGTCTGATGGTAAGCTGCTGCAAACAAAGGACTTCCAGGCTTTTCGGCGGCCCCAGAACCTCGCCTGTTAACCGCTAGGTCGTAGGTTCGAGTCCTACTCGGAGAGGTTGTAAGTCTCGTCTCTCTAAGGGCTTACCACTCTTCTACTCGGCTCTTTCATTGTCAACAAGGCGGCGCAAAACGGTAATTACCGTTTTGGCGGTGCGATCATCCGGCGGCGGCTGGTTCCTAAGCGATTTGATCTGCGAGAGTTGCGTCGATTCACGAACGGTAGAGTGGGCGGCTTCTCACCGCTTGGTTGTGGGTTCGATTCATCCGATCTGCTGGGGGTCACAATTCACGCCGCGCGCCTACTTTGCCCGAGAGGTTGTCCCTGTTGTTTATTCCGTACCCGTTGTCAATACACGACTTACGGTTTGACAGCTTCGGCGTGCTGGCTATCGTTTCCGAGAGGTGATCGTGGTTCTCGGAGGCTGTGATATGTGGCTTGTTCGCATCGTGTGGTTGTGCATACGCTGGCTCCTGCGTGACCGAACGGAACTCGCCGCCGAGAACCTCGCGTTGCGACAACAGCTTGCGGTCCTGCAGCATAAGTCCAAGCGTCCACGCTTACGGAAGCGTGATCGGATCTTCTGGGCGTTGCTGTCCCGGGCCTGGACCAACTGGCGTTCCGCCCTCCTCATCGTACAGCCAGACACCGTAATCCGCTGGCATCAGCGAGGCTTCAAGCTGTTCTGGCGATGGAAGTCCCGCTCGGGCAAGGTCGGCCGACCGAAGATCGAACTGGAGATTCGCAGGTTGATTCGACGCATGTCACGCGAGAATCCAAGCTGGGGCGTTCCGCGAATTCAGTCCGAGCTCGCATTGTTGGGTCACACGATCTCCGAAGCAATTGTGCGCAAGTATCGGACCCGGCATCGGAAGCCACCGTCACAGACTTGGCGGACCTTTCTCGATAATCACGCTCAAGACATCGTCGCCGTCGATTTCTTCACCGTTCCTACGGCTACGTTTCGCTTGCTATTCGCCTTCGTCGCCCTGCGCCATGAGAGGCGACATGTCGAACATTTCAACGTCACCGCTCATCCGACAGCCAAGTGGACATCGCAACAAATAGTCGAGGCCTTTCCGTATGACGAAGCTCCTCGCTTCCTACTTCGCGATCGTGATTCGATCTATGGTGAGTTCATCCAACGCCGGGTCGAAAATATGGGTATAGAGGAAGTCGTCACCGCGTATCGCTCTCCCTGGCAGTCTCCGTTTGTGGAGCGATTGATCGGTTCCATCCGTCGCGAGTGCCTCAATCGAATCATCGTACTCAACGAGCGCCATCTTAGGCGCATCCTATCTTCGTACTTCGTGTACTACCATGAATCGAGGACTCACTTGTCGTTGAATCGCAACGCGCCTGTTCCGCGCAGAGTCGAGTATCCACCCGAAGGAAAGGTGATCGCGATTCCGCACGTCGGTGGTTTGCATCATCGATATTCCCGGGCGGCTTGAACTCTTGCAGCCGCTCATGGGTATCGACCACCTGGGGGCGAGCGTTCGCGCATGCATGCCAAGTCGGGCAGGTTTGTCTCGACTCTGCTCCACCACACCTGTTTCAAGAGCGCCTCTCTACTCGCAATAGGTCCGCGCTGAACTCGCCCAGAAGCCTCTTTGGCCCCGGATGGAGTTTCTGCCAGGGACAACCGGCTTCTAGCCGGTGGGCGTGCTGTAGGATGCAGATCCTTTGGGTATTGAAACAGTCTCTAAGTCGTTCCAGGAGAACAGCTTAGCAATTTTGTGGCACTTGGTCCTAACATCAGCATGATAGGCACAAGTGACAGTAGCAAACAGCGCCAAGTTGTACGCTGGCTCGCGCCTATCCCGACGTTTCGAGCTCGTCGTATGGCAGATCACTGTGTTCGACGATCCTATGACCCATTCGGCAGACTTAGATCAAGGTCGAAGCGATCGAGATTCATCACCTTGTCCCACGCAGCTACGAAGTCACGCACAAACGCCTGCTGCGAGTCGTCACATGCGTAGACTTCCGCAATGGCTCGAAGCTGGGAGTTCGAACCAAAGACAAGGTCGACGGCGGTGCCGGTCCACTTGTGCTCGTCCGTCCCACGAGTGCGTCCCTCGAACATGTGCTCGCACCTTGAGGACACTTGCCACTCGGAGTTCATATCGAGAAGGTTTACAAAGAAATCATTGGTCAACGTCTCAGGCCGTTTGGTGAAAACGCCGAGCTCGGACTGCCCAACGTTGGCATTTAGCACGCGCATGCCGCCTACGAGCACCGTCATCTCAGGTGCGGTTAGCGTCAGCATGTGCGCTCGATCCACCAGCAGTTCCTCCACCGGTCTCTTATGCCCGTTTTGGACGTAGTTGCGGAAGCCGTCTGCGGTCGGTTCGAGCACGGCAAACGAGTCCACGTCGGTTTGCTTCTGCAACGCGTCCGTGCGCCCCGGCGAGAAGGCAACCTGCACGTCGTGACCGGCCTTCTTCGCGGATTCCTCGACGGCTGCACACCCGCCCAGAACGATCACGTCGGCGAGCGAAACCATCTTGCCGGCGGACTGCGAGCTGCTGAAGTCCTTCTGGATCTCCTTCAGGATCTTGAGCACCTTTCCCAGTTCGGCCGGATTGTTCACTTCCCAATCCTTCTGCGGTGCTAGGCGAATGCGCGCCCCATTCGCTCCACCACGTTTGTCGGTGCCACGGAACGTTGCCGCCGATGCCCAGGCGGTCGAGACCAGTTGCGAAACGGACAGTCCTGATGCGAGTATCTTGCCCTTGAGTTCTGCGATGTCTTGGTCCCCAATCAACTCGTGAGCGACCTCGGGAACGGGGTCTTGCCAAAGCTGCGGCTCCGCAGGAACCATCGGGCCGAGGCATCGCGTGCGCGGCCCCATGTCGCGGTGCGTCAGCTTGTACCACGCTCTAGCAAAGGCGTCTGCGAACTCGTCCGGGTTTTCGTGGAAACGCTTGGAGATGGGCGCGTAGATCGGGTCCATCCTCAGCGCGAGGTCTGTCGTGAACATAATCGGGGCGTGCTTCTTCGATGGATCATGAGCATCCGGCACGGCGCCCGTTGCGGCTGGATCGGTCGGAATCCACTGCTGGGCCCCGGCGGGGCTCTTCGTCAGATCCCAGTCGTAACCGAACAGGTTGTCGAAGTAGTTGTTGTCCCACTTCACCGGTTCGGTTGTCCATGCGCCCTCCAACCCGCTGGTAATTGTGTCGCCGGCGTTGCCGCTGCCAAAGCTATTCTTCCAGCCGAGGCCTTGCTCTTCGAGCCTGGCGCTCTCGGGATCTGGTCCGACATGTTCATCCGGGCTGGCAGCGCCATGGGCTTTGCCGAACGTATGTCCGCCGGCGATGAGCGCAACCGTCTCCTCGTCGTTCATCGCCATTCGACGGAAGGTTTCTCGAATGTCCCGGGCTGCGGCGATCGCGCTCGGAGTGCCGTTCGGTCCCTCCGGGTTCACGTAGATCAGACCCATCTGAACGGCGCCGAGAGGATTCTCGAGTTCCCTGTCGCCGCTGTACCGTTCGTCTGCAAGCCACTCGACCTCAGGCCCCCAGTAAATGTCCTCTTCGGGCTCCCAGACGTCCTCGCGCCCACCGGAGAAACCCAGCGTGTTGAACCCCATCGACTCCAGTGCACAGTTACCGGTTAAAATCATCAGGTCGGCCCACGAAATCTTTCGTCCGTACTTCTGCTTGATCGGCCAAAGTAATCTGCGCGCCTTGTCGAGGCTCACATTGTCGGGCCAACTGTTGAGGGGCGCGAAGCGGAGTGTGCCGGAGGCTGCGCCGCCGCGGCCGTCGTGGATGCGGTACGTGCCTGCGCTGTGCCACGCCATCCGAATGAAGAGCGGCCCATAGTGACCGTAGTCAGCCGGCCACCAGTCTTGCGACGTCGTCATCAACTCATTGATGTCTTTCTTCAGTGCGTCCAGGTCCAGTGTCTTGAATTCCTCAGCGTAGTTGAAATCCTGGCCCATTGGATCTGACAGGGGAGCGTTTTGGTGGAGAATCTTCAGGTTCAACTGATTCGGCCACCAATGTTGGTTCGCCGTGGCCCCAACCGCCGTGTGTCTCTCAGATCCGCCCAACGCGGGGCATTTGCTTTCGGCCGTCATATTCTCTCCAATCTCTTGCTTGATTTTCTTTGAACCGCTTCTGTATACAGTAACCATGGACCCTTGGAAAGTGGTGATGCACGGCTCACGATTCATCTTGAAATTGAGGGAACTGAGTTGCTGGTGCCGATTCGTTGGACGATGGCCTTGAGGCACGATACTGATCGTTTCTGGCCGACGCGCCGGATTCGCGCCGAGTCGCCAGCCTTGACCCGAATCGGTCGTGCGGGGATGTCTTTCAAATTGTGGGGCGTGACGTCTACCTGCACCTTCCGGACGGCGTGGCAAGAACGAAGCTCACCAACAAATATTTTGAGCCACCCTCGCGACGGTCAACGCAGTCCGAAACTGGCGAACGGTTTCGAAGCTGGTCGAAATGACGGAGGCGGATGAATGACCGACCGAAGAAGACGAGAAGACGAGAAGACGACCCAGCGGTACATTCACTTCATGCCGAAGGACAAGCGGGAAACAGCGAATTCGATCCCGTTTGAGTTCTGAGAATCGCCTCAATTGCCAATCGACAAATGTGACCGTATGAAGCGACTCGGGTTGCCCGAATCGGCGTGATCAGTTGCTTGTCAGGGCAGCTTGGAACCCGGCGAAATCCTCGACGTCCACATCTGTGTCCCCGTCAAAGTCGAAGGTCGCGCAGCCTGGGTCGAGCACCCCACCAAGGGGTCCGGTCATGCATGTCGGCATGTCTGCGAAGTCCACCAGGTCGATATCGCCATCGCAGTCCCAGTCACCCAAGCAAGGAGCAGGGCGGTCGATTAGAAAACGCAGGATGTCGGGCATGCGGAGCGCCCAGTAGTATTCGTTGTGCGTGTGGCCCTGGGCCTCCACGGAAAGGAGATTATCACCTTCCAGAAACCCCTGCCCAACCGCGATGTCACGCATCGCCCGTAAATCGGCGAGTCCAGATTCAAGCGTTCCCATGTCCTGGTAGAAGTGGGTCAGGGTTGCTGGCTTGGACTGGGCGGCGGCATAGCTGAGCATTCCCTGGCCCGCCCACCAGTAGGAGGGAGATACTCCCGCGATGCGACCCCAAACATCATCGTATGCGTATCCAGCGTAGACCGAGATCAAGCCACCCAGCGACGAGCCTGCCATGTAGGTATTGGCAGGCCCCGTTTGCGTGCGGTAGCGCAGATTGAACTCCGGGATCAGGACATCTCGGATCGCCTGAAGGTACGCATCACCGCCGCCGCCGCACCCGTAAGCAGTGTCGATCCACGGCGTATATTCGTCGCACCGGGCAGCACTGTTCTCGACGCCGACCACGATGATCGGTTCGATCTCGCGGTTTCCGATGAGCAATTCGCAGGTTTCGTCCACTTGCCATTCGCCTGCGAAGCTGGTGGCCTGGTCGAAGAGGTTCTGTCCGTCATGCATGTACAGCACGGGATAGCTGTCGGTGCTCTGAAAGTAATCGGGGGGCAGATAGACCCAGCAACGACGGCCAGCAAGGAAGGGGGCGTACACAAACGACTCAACGTGGCCGGTGATGGTTGACGGCTGTATGTCAGCCCAACTTGCGACGACGTGGTTGACTGTCTCAGTGCCCTGAGGCGTGTAGGTACGATTGGGGAGTTCCTCGCCGCTGGGCCCCTTCTCGACAGTCTGCCAACTTCCTCGGGTGAACTTGTACTGGGTGGGGATGCCGTCCGGCAGGCTGAGCGTGATTTCCCATGTGTCGTCGGGCTGCTCGGTGAGCGCGTATGCGGGATTGCCGGGGTCCCATCCTTGGAAGTCCCCGGCGATGTAGATCAGGTCACCTGCCGGGGTCGATTCTGGCACCTCCACGCGGAACGTGGTGGTCGCGCCGCTCGCTGCGGTCAAGTTCAAGAACCAAGTCATGAGGCAGGCGGTAGCCAATGGGAGGTACGGGAAACGGCGCATGGTCAAACTCCGAGAAGAATCGCGCTGACGCACGGACATTCTAGCACAATTCGCCCCGGATGGGGCTAGTCTACTCGATTGCCGGGCGGTTATCGGGGGCAATCCGGTGAAGACGCAGGCAAAGTCAAGTTCGGACTCCAACATGCCCAAGTCGGGAAGAGCGGTCTAGCCAAGGCGGTTCGCCCGACTCGACCTGAAACGGTTGGGCTACGTGGCGTTTTTCGTGCTGTTTCCCAATGGACTGACCATGCCTCAGCCTTCATGCTCATCTTCGCCATTCGAGATCCCCAAACTATCGGGGTCAGCGTACTGGGCGATCCGAGCGCCGAAAACATCCTTCGGCTCTTGGATACAGGGCACGCCGTGTACGACCATCTTCCTGTGGAACTCATCAAGATTGGGGACCTCGAAACCCGGTCGGCATCGACCGGCAGGAGGATGCCGCTGCTCGCCCTTATCAGGATTGGGCTCTTCACTCGGGTGAAGCGCCAAGGTCGTGCCGTCTGATCCGAACTCGGTCCAGTCGGGCGTCTCAAACTTCAGGGGCAATCCCAGCACATCGCGATAGAGAGACGCGGCGTGGGCTCGCCACTCAGTGTTCGGTTTTCATTATCGCGACAACCAGAACCGTCTCGGCCAAGCCCCCTCACGCCGAGATGAGGGCGGCCGTATTGATCGCCCGCCTGCACTAGGAGACCGGCGAAGCGGCTGTCATGGTCAGTGCTACGCTCTCCACGTCGGGGTGCAGGACGGCGAGGAAAGTCGCGAGGCGTATCTGGCTGCATTGAACGAGTGGCCAGCCAGGTTGGATGGGCGCGCAGTCTTGCTGCCATGAAAGGAACGACCCTTTCGAAAACACGCTACGCTGCTGACGCTTGAACTGAAGATCCGCTAGGGCGCTTTGAACGCAATCTCGTCGATGACGATTACTTCACCGTGTCTGACGTTTTCCTCAAAGTCCAGCCGCAGCCAATAGACGGTGTCATCCCATCGGTCAGGCGATCGCTTGGATAGATCGAGCGTGTAGTCATGGAGCTCGCCGCCTGGCTGAAGATCGATCATGGCTGCGGGCTCATCCCCAAGGCGGGGATTCTCCTCAGTAGCCCAGCGGATCTGCAACTTCGACGCACTTTGCGTGGCTAGGCGCAGGTGCAGGATGGGGAGCTCCTTGGCTTGGAACTTCATTCTTGGCAAGACTACATAGGGATCCCACGGGGCTTGCACCGTAAGATGCACCGTCCCATCGGCATAGCGGGGCGGCATGAATCCGTGGCGGAAGGCCAAGTCAGCGCCTGGTTCGTTGAAGTGGAATGCGGGAGGCTCGGCGCCACTCCGGTCGGCTCCTGTCAGCGTGATCAAGACGTGCTGGGTTTTCCCGGAGTCGGGGAGCATGCGCACCACCCAAGTGTTGGTGGCCTCGTCGTAGCTGAAGTCCGCCGGTGATAAAGAAGAAGCGTTCTTCGTGGGTTGATCAGCTGAGGCTGTGGGGATCTGTTCTGAACTAGCACTAGCTTGAACGCTGGCATCGATACAAACAGTCCCTGCGATTCTCTTGGTGAGGCCATGCAGGCGAAGGAGTGGTGATCGCGGCGGTGGAACGTAGGATCCTTCGGGCGCTTGCATGGTGAATTCAATCTTGGCTCCGCTGGCTTTGCAACGCAAATGCGTTCGCCGATATTGACCGCTGCGATAACTCTCACTGATGCCGTCATCCTCGTAGAGGCTATATTCTGAATCGCCGGATGGCCAAACGTCGATGATGAGCGGCTCGTCTGCGATTTGCTCGGTGTGTTGGATGAGGCTTTGCGTGGGGATGATTGCCCCGGCCCGGACGAACATGGGCATCGTGCCAAGATCGGAATCGAGTGGAACCGGTTGGCCTGAAGCATGAACCTCGCCGGTGTTGAAGTCGAACCAGATTCCGTCCGGCAGCCAATGGGTGCGGCCTTCGCCTGCTTGGACATTGAGGGTGGGGACCACATAGAGATGCGGGCCGAGCATGAAGACTTCATCAAGGTGCCCGCCCCTGGCACTCGGGTATTCCAGCCAGAGAGGCCTCATGATGGGCACGCCGGTGCGGCTCGCTTCTTCAAAGAGCGTGTAGATGTAGGGCAAGAGCCGGTACCGCAGGTTCAGCGAATCTCGGGCGATGGCTTCGACTTGAGGGCCGAAGGACCACGGCTCTTGATCGGGGTTGTCCCAGGCGGTGTGCGTCCGGCAGTAGGGAAATAGGCTGCCCACCTGAATCCAGCGGGCATAAAGTTCAGGCGTGGGTCCGCCACTGAAACCACCGATGTCAGGCCCGGTGAAGGGCAGTCCTGAAACGCCCATGTTCAGCACCATGGGGATGCTCATCTGCAAGTGTTCCCAAGAGCTGACATTGTCGCCGGTCCAGGAGGCGCCAAAACGTTGTCCTCCAGCATAGGTCGCCCGCGTCATGGTGAAGGCCCGCCGGTCTGGGTTTGCTCGTTTGATGCCCTCAAGCGTAGCCCGGGCCATCTGCATGCCATAGATGTTGTGACAGGCGAGGTGAGACTCCGGATCGCCTTCGTTGTCATGGATCAAGTCGAGCGGTACGGAATGATTCGGCCCGACGAAATCGGCCGGTTCGTTCATATCGTTCCAAATACCGTCGATTCCGCAAGCGCTAAGGAAGGGCGGGAAGAGGTTGGACCACCAGTCGCGAACGGCTGGGTTGCTGAAGTCGGGGAAGACCGACTCTCCAGGCCAAACCCGCCCGACGTAGGATTGCCCGTCCGGTTTGGTGAGCCACGCGCCGATCTTGCTGCCCTGATCGAACACGTCATAGCCCGCTTCGTTCTTGATGCCGGGGTCGATGATGGCAATCGTGTGGAAACCCATGTCGTGCAGGTCGTCGGTCAGCGCTTTTGGATCGGCGAAGCGCTCCTTGTTCCATGTAAAGCAGCGGTAGCCATCCATGTAGTCGATGTCGAAGTAGATCACATCGCAGGGAATCTTTCGGCTGCGGAATCCGTGAGCGATTTCTCGAACGCGTGATTCAGGGTAGTAGCTGTACCTGCATTGGTGGTAGCCCAGCGTCCACAGGGGAGGCAGTTCGATCCTCCCGGTGAGGTCGCTGTATCGACTGACGACGTCTTTGGGATTCGGACCAGCGATCACGTAGTAGTTGAGTTCGCCTCCCTCAGCCCCAAAGGTCAGTATGTTGCGCTGCCGCTCGGCAAAATCGAAGTGGGTGCGCCACGGATTATCGAAGAACACGCCATGGTATCGGCCTTCTGTTGCGGCGATATAGAAGGGCACCGACTTGTAGATGGGGTCGGTTGTGGCTCGATAGCCTGGACGGTCTGAGTTCCAGTTGGTCCAGGATCGCCCTCGCTTGTTGAGGCCGCCGGTCTTCTCGCCCAAGCCATAGATAGCTACTCCGTCGGGCAATTGTTGCCATACACGGACCGGAGTGGATGGCGGATTCGTCGGCTGTGCCGACCTCCATCCCAGGCCGCGCCTTGGGTCGTCGGCTGTAAGTACGTTGCCCTCGGCATCTTGTACTTCGATGCGGCATGGAGTTCGATGGACGATCACATTGAGCGACCCGGTGGCCAGAACTAGCCTATCTTCGCCCTGGTCGATCCATTTGAAGGAGCCCCGGGCGTTCAGACCAGTCACTGCCCAGGAGAAGTCGCGCCCGAACGTGCCCTCCGGTGCCAGCCGAACACGAACAACGTGGTTACTCATGGCGGAGATGCGCACCGAAGCATTCTTGCAACTGAGGTTGAGATTGGAACCGTCGAGTTCGAATGACTGGACATCACCAAGGTGGTGCCATGAATCGGCACTTATCGTCGCGAGCCCGGCGAATAAGGGCAGTATGCACGCAAAGAACTTGCCTAGCTGAACCACGGCTAACCTTCCCTTCGAGAGACGTGACCATTTACTTCTTTGATTCGGAGCGAAGACAGGGCAGATAGTAGCGCCCAAGGTACTGCTTGACCATTCGGTGGCTATTGAATGTCGGGGCGATCGTAGCAATCGCGTTCTTCATGCAGCGTAGCCAACCAATGGGTACGCCCTGGCGATTGCGCTCAAAGTAGAGCGGCACGATTTCCCTTTCCAAACACCTGTAGAGCGAGCGGGCATCGCGGGCGTCGGCGGCGGCGGATCCACTGTGGTCTTTGTTCGTGCCGATGAACCAGCCGTTCTTGCCATGCTTGCACGCTTCGGGCCACCATCCGTCCAGGATGCTGAGGTTTAGGCCTCCATGTAGCGCCGGCTTCATGCCGCTGGTTCCACTCGCTTCGTGCGGGCGGCGCGGATTGTTTAGCCAAACATCCACGCCCGAAACCATGTGGCGGGCGATGTCAATGGTGTAGTCCTCAAGGAAAATGACCCGAGTCTTGAAGCGACGGGATCTTGTTTGGCGGACGATCTGGGTGACAAGTTCCTGTCCATCGGCATCAGCCGGGTGGGCTTTGCCCGCAAAAATGAGCTGCACGGGTCGCCTGGTATTGTTGATGATCCGGTTCAATCGCTCGATGTCGGAGAAGATCAGCGCTGCCCGCTTGTAGGGGGCGAACCTGCGGGCGAATCCGATGGTTAGTGCGTTTGGGTCAAGGGCGCGGCTTCCGCTGCTGGGCTGGGCTCGGACGAAGTCAATCAGTTCAAGCTTGAGCTTGCAGTGAAGCTCCCAGAGCGCCTTGGCAGGAATGTTCTTCACCTTAGCCCAGACTGATTCTCGATCCTGCTTGGCATCCCAGTCCGAAGGCAACCATTCATCAAAGAAATCGGACATGGTTGGGTGCAACCAAGTTCGTATGTGGACGCCGTTGGTGATCGCTCCGATGGGAACCCGATCGAGCGCACGCTTGGGCCAAACGGCTTGCCACATTTTTCGCGAAACCTCGGTGTGCAACTCGCTGACACCGTTGGCTTTCTTGGCTAGACGCAGGGCGAGTGGCGTCATGCCGAAATCTTCGCCCGTATCCGAAGGATCAATTCTGCCCAGGGCCAGTAGGGCGTCGTTGGTCAGACCCAGCTGGCGTGCGTGACTCTTCATATGGGCAAGAACCAGCTTGGGATCAAATGTCTCGTTGCCAGCTGGGACGGGTGTGTGGGTCGTGAAGACCGTACTGGCCGCCACCCGCTTCGAGGCGACGGTGAAACTTAGGTCTCGGTCTTTCATAAGCTCAGCCACACGTTCAAGCGAGCAAAACGCAGCGTGTCCCTCGTTCAGGTGGCAGACCGAAACGGGGAGTTTGAGCTCCCGCAGTAATTTCCATCCGCCGACGCCGAGCAAGACTTCCTGGCGAATGCGCGTCTGGCGGTCTCCGCTGTAGAGGCGGTTGGTGAGTTTGCGGTATTGAGGTGGGTTGGCAGGCAAATCGGTGTCGAGCAAGAGAATGGTCATCCTGCCGACGGCGAGGCGCCAAGCCCGGGCGACCACCTTATCTTGGCCTATTTGGAGTTTCAGCTCGAGGGCGGTGCCGTTGGGTTTGGTAACTTCCGAAATAGGCAGGTCAGCCGGATTGAGACGATCATAGCGATGCGTCTGGTTACCGGCCTTGTCGATTCCCTGTCGGAAGTAGCCTTGCCTCCAGAGGATACCAATCCCGACCAAGGGGAGACCTAGATCGCTGGCACTCTTGAAATGGTCTCCCGCAAGGATGCCCAAGCCACCCGAGTAGATCGGCAGCGACTCGTGAAGCCCGAACTCCATGCAGAAGTAGCCGACCAATCCTCTCGGTTTGGATTTCGTATGTTGTTGATACCAAGTCCTCGCACGCAGGTACTGCTTGAATCGACGGTGTGTCGCTCGAACTCTTCGGCAGAAATCTGTATCTGCGGCAAGTTGTTTGTTGCGTTTGGCTGAAAGATTGGCCAGCAAGGCGACCGGGTTGTGTTCAATACGTTGCCATATTCTTGCATCAATCTCGGCAAAGAGACTCACCGCTCGTGGATCCCAAGACCACCAGAGGTTTTGCGAGAGATCGGATAGGCATGCCATGGGGCCATCGGTTGTAGACTTGCTCATTCTTCTTGTCTCTTATGGAAAGTTACCACGAAGCTATCAATTAGACCTGGATGACTCAGATCAACGTGCGACTCGCGCCGTCAAGTTCGCACCGGATTGCCCAGCCTCAAAAATGTGGGCCCGGGCTGTTTCAATGAATACGCGAACCTCGGCGCCCTCGTCTGCTGGAACATCAGCTGCTATCCGGGCAACAACCTGCTGGCTGCTGGGGAGTGTCAGGTAGACGTCCTTCTCGTTGCCCAGCACCTCGATGACCGAAACGGTCATGGTCAGGCACGATGATCCACCCGCGTCGCCCTGGCTGCCAATGCTGAGCAGTTCCGGCCTGGCACCGTAGACTAGCGATTGGCCGGCTCGATCTCTCAGTAGGTTTTCGGCGCCGCTGGGTAGGTCAAGTAACCCATGCCCGGTGTCGAATACCAGCTTGCCCTCATGCTGGGCGAGTTGTCCCTCAAAGAAGTTCATCGGGGGCATGCCAATAAACCCGGCTACGAAGCGGTTTGCGGGTCTGTTGTAGACCTCATGGGGCGACGCGCACTGATGGACGTGGCCATCTTTCATGATCACGATGCGGTCGCCGAGGGTCATGGCTTCTTCTTGATCGTGGGTAACGTAGATGGTCGTGGTCTGAAGCTTGCGGTGGAGGCGCTTCAATTCTGCCCGGGTTTGGATTCTTAGCCGAGCGTCGAGGTTCGAGAGTGGCTCATCGAAGAGGAACGCCTGCGGAGTGCGGACGATGGCCCGTCCTACCGCGACGCGTTGGCGCTCTCCACCCGACAGGGCTTTTGGTTTTCGATCCAGCAGGTGCTCGATGCCGAGCATCTCAGCCGCCTGCCGCACCCGGCGATCAATATCCGGCTTAGGAACTTTGCGCATGCGCAGTCCAAAGGACATATTTTTATAGACTGTCATGTGCGGATAGAGGGCGTAGTTCTGAAAGACCATGGCAATGTCGCGGTCTTTGGGGGCTACGTTGTTGACCACCCGGTCACCAATCTTGATGCTGCCCTGGTCGATGTCCTCTAGCCCAGCCACCATGCGCAAGGTCGTGCTCTTTCCGCAGCCAGACGGTCCGACCAACACCAGGAACTCGCGATCAGCAATCTCGATGCTGACGTCGTTGACCGCAGGGTGGTCGCTTCCCGAGTAGGTCTTGTATACGCGATCCAAGGTGACAGATGCCATGGTTTATACTTCCTCCTATGCCGCTCGCTTCGAGCGTAGTCGCTGAAGGCGAAGCAAAGCGTGACACCGGCCCGGACCGGTGGAAAGGTACGGATTATCCCTTAACCGCGCCAAGACTCAGGCCGCTGACAAACTGCTTTTGGGCGACCAGGAAAAGGATGATACAAGGGATCATGGTCACGATGCTAGCGGCCATCAGATAGTGGGCGTCCCTGAAATCGCCGTATTGGTTCTGGAATGAGTTCAAGGCAACAGCCAAGGTCATTTGCTCCTCGGATTGCAGGTAGATCAAGGGGCCCATGAAATCATTCCAGGCGAAGATAAAAGTGAAGATGGTGGTGATGGCGATCACCGGCTTGCAAATGGGCAGCATGATCTGCACCCAGATGCGGACGTGGCTACACCCGTCGATGCGGGCAGCCTCAATCAGAGATTCAGGCACTTGGCTGAAGAACTGGCGAAACATGAAAATGTAGAACGGTGCCCCGAAGAAGGCAGGGACCACCAAGGGTAGCATCGTATCGATCCAGCCAAAGGATCTAAACATGATGAACATCGGGATGAGCGTGACTTGAACAGGCAGCATCATGGTGGCGACCATGAGGCCAAAGGCGACGCCGCGACCGCGAAAGCGGAGGCGGGCGAACGCGTAACCGACCAAGCTGCACGAAAACACCTGACCGATCACGACCAGCGTGGTGATGACCACGGTGTTGGTCAAAGCGTCGAGAAAGCCAATCCAAGGTTTGCTGCCCATCCTGCGCAGGGCGTCGGGATAGTTCGACCACTGCGCGTCGGAAGGCCACCAATTGAACCCGCTCGCACTGGCTGAGGCGCTGGCTTCTGCCGGCGTGGAGAGGCTAGTCACCACCATCCACCAGAACGGAAAGATCATCACGATGCTACCTGCCACCAGACAAGCGAAGGCGAATATCTTGGAGCGGGTCAACCTCATGATTTCAAGGCCTCGTAGTGTACGAACTTCTTGCTGGCCCACATGAGCAGCAGGGTCAACGCCAAGATGATCAACAAGAGTACCCAGGCCAGCAGCGACGCATAGCCCATGTCGTGGAAGTCGAACGCTTGATTATAGAGGTAGATGACGAAGAAACGCGTGGCATCGCCGGGTCCGCCGCCGGTCATGACGTAGGCCTGGGTGAAGATCTGAAAGGACGCGATCACAGCGATGATCACATTGAAGAAGACGATGGGGCTGAGCATGGGCAGGGTGACGTTGGAAAACCGCTGCCAACCAACAGCCCCGTCAATTTCCGCCGCTTCATAGAGGTCTTTCGGGATGCCCTTCAGCCCGGCTAGGTAGATCATCATGGTCCCGCCGATGGCCCATAGATTGACAATGACAAATGCTGGCACTGCCCAGGTGCCCGCATCTTTCTCGAACCAGGATGGCGATGTAAGGCCAAACGGCAAGAGGGGGTCAACCCAAGCGCGAACCAGTCCATGTTCGTGGTGAAACACCCACTTCCACATCACAGCCATGCCCACGCCGGCCAGGACGCTGGGTAAGTACCAAGTCGCTCGAAAAAACCCGATGGACTTGAATTCATAGTTCATCAACATGGCGGCCAGCAGTGCCACGACTTGGCTCGTGGGGACGGCCAGCAGGGCATACCAAGCCGTCACCAGCAATGACCGTTTGAAGGTGCCATCCGACCCCCAAAGGGTGGCTAGGTTCTCAAGTCCGGTCCACTCCGCATGTTCCAGAGTGGTCATTCCGTTCCAGCGGGTGAATGCCAGCAGCAGCGACAAAATGATCGGAAAGGCCGTGAAGGCGATGAAGCCCACGACCCATGGACCAATCATGCCGTAGCCAGCCACCTCTTCTTGAAAAGCAAGGCCCCTCGGGCGGCGGCGCCACCAGAGGGTCAAACCGATCACGATGCCGAGCAGGACCGGAAGAGCTAGGTAGGTGATCACCATTCCCCAGGGCATTCTTGGGAATGATCCACTGGATCGATCGGCGGCCTGGATATCTTTCCACCCGCGTTCGACGTGCTGCATGGCTGGTGCTACGGGCTTGTTCAGTTTGAAGATGTCCTCCAGCCGCACGCGCAGCTGGTGCAGGTATTTGGGATCGGCAGGCCAAATAATAGGGCGGGCATGGTCTGCTGCATCAAGGAAGACCTGAAAGTTGCTCGGCTTGAGCGAGGGGTCGGAGAACGCAGGCCCGTTGGCGACGCTCTGCAAAATGGGAATCGCCAGGCCCGCCCGGCACATCAACTCTTGCGCTCTGGGACTGCTGAGATATTTGATGAAGCGCCATGATTGTGACTTGTGTTTGCTGCCCTCGGCGATGGCCCAGCCGGTGGTGAACACGCCATTGACCGATGCGTGCCCAGCCGCATGGGGAAAGGGGGCGAAGTCCCAGTCGAAGTTTTCGATCAAGCGGTAGGTCGGCGCCTTCCATCGACCAAACGGACCAGCCATACCGACGTTTCCGGCTAAGAACGGTTCCTGCCCGGTTTCCAATTGAGTTTTTGCTGAGACCAGGGTTCGCTCTTCGTCGTGAAACCAGCCGCGCAACTTGTCCAAGGCAGCCTGCATGGATGGGTCGTCGAGCTTCAACACTTTCCAGGTGGGATCGGCAAAGTCCACGCCGTGGGACCATAGAAAGATGCGGGTCATGGATTCCCAGGTGGCGAAATCCGCGCCGTAGCACCCGGGGAGTTTGGCGATGGTCCGGGCCGCATGAACGAATGCATCCCAGGTCCAGCCATCGGCAGAAGGTTCTGGCAGGCCGGCTTGCTCGAACAAGTCCTTGTTGTAGTAGAAGCCCACGGTGGTGAAGTCCTTGGGCAAAGCGATCAGTCTTCCTCGGCCTACCTCACCGCTCTCTTTGTCGTAGCGGTAGGCCTCTAGTGCAGCCGGGAAGACGTCTTTGAGATCGATCGTAGGAGTATCGTTGGCCTGGTCATTCTCGATGAGTTGATCGATGTCGGCCAGCAGATCCTTGGACGCAAAGTCAGCCACCTTTTCGTAGCTGAGGTAGAACACGTCGGTCGGATCACCGGCTGCGAACATGGTTTGGAGTTTTGTGTTCACCGCAGCCAACTGCCCGAGATTCGTACGCAGCACGCGGATGTCGTGGTTTTCTGGAAGGCTCTCGAAATCGCTGACTAAGCGAGCCAGGATTTCGTCTTCGTTCTTCTCACCCCAGTGAAGGACCGTGATCTGGACCTGATCGGCATTGAGTCGATCAGCCCGGATCATAGGGCGGGCAATGACCCAGCCGAAGGAAAAGAGCACAACAATAGTCGCCGCCACCGAGACCAGGATGCGAAAAGATCGCCCTAAGATGTTGAACAATCTTGAAACCATGGTTAGGCGATCTTCCCAGTCCAGCTCATCGGTCCAGGACCATGCCAGAGTGCGGCGGCAAGGAAACAGTGCCCTGGAGTTTAGCCAGAACTTCGGTGCCGGCCCGATTCGCGTCAACCAGGACGCGCCATTGCCCCTCGGGCAAGGCGAAGGATTGAGCGGTGCTATCGCCGTTTAGGAGGATCAGCAGCTGGTCGCTGGTTTCTCCCGCCAGCCCGCGAGTGTCGAGTGTGTAGGCTACGCACTTGGAGGAGGGCACCTGTTTGCGGATCGCCAAGCGCTGACGAATCTGCTTGGTTGTCCCCAATCGAAATGCAGGGTGGGCTTTCCGCAGGGCGATCAATCCTCTGTAGTAATCAAAGACCTGCCGATGGGTTCGTTTCAATGACCAATCGATTTGGTTCACCGAATCTGGCAAGTTGTAGCTGTTGTTGCTTCCACCTTTGGATCGGCAGAACTCCTGACCGGAATGGATGAAGGCGACGCCCTGCGAGGTGAGTACTAGGAACCCAGCGAAGCGTTGCATGCGTTCCTGCAATTCGACCGGGGCGGCCGGCATCGACTGAAGAAGCTTGTCCCAAGTGGTCAGGTTATCGTGACACGCGCAGTAGGTGACGCAGTCGGTCGGCTGCCCAGCCCAGTCGTCAATGGCTCCTCGAATCCCATGGCGAATTTTCTCGACTTGGCCGCCGGTTTGAATGAAGCCGGACGCACCACCATCGCGGTGCCCCTTGATGGCATCGCGGAAATGATCGTTGAAGGCAACCACGCCGGACCCAGCGATCCGGGCCTTGTCAGTGACGCGGTCGAGGCCTGTCGCGCCACCGGTCCACGGTTCACCGAGTAGCAGCACCGATGGATTGATCTCCCGAAGCCGTTTGTCAATGAGTTGCATGGTCTCAAGATCGTGCAACCCCATCAAGTCGAACCGAAACCCATCGACGCCGTACTCTTTGACCCAAAACTCCAGAGAATCGAGCATGAACTTGCGGGCCATGGGGTGTTCGCTGGCGAACTCGTTTCCGCAGCCCGAGCCGTTCCAAAGCGAACCATCTGCTCGACGCCGGAAGTAATATCCCGGTACCAGGTGTTCAAATCCTGCGTCGATGGCTGCGTGATTGTATACCACGTCCATGATCACGCCGATGCCGCGTTGGTGCAGCGCTTGGACCAGGCGCTTGAATTCTGTGATTCGTTCCGGGCCTACTTGCTTGGTCGCGTACCAGCCATCCGGCGAGTTGAAGCAGATGGGCATGTAGCCCCAGTTGTAGCTGCCGTCGTCCTCCTCGCTGTTGTCGAAATCCTGAATGGGCATGATCTGTACATGGGTAGCCCCAAGTTCGACGAGGTGATCCAAGGCGGTGGTGACGGATGAATCGCCTGCCAAGCGAGTGCCAGGTTCGGTCAGTCCCAGGAATTTGCCACCATGGCGGATGCCTGCATCGGGGTGAATGGTCATGTCCCGGACGTGCATCTCGTAGATGATTGCATCGGTAGCCGAATCGCAGCGCACATAGTTTGAGGGGTCGAACTCAGGGGGATCTGTCTTGTCCAGATCGACAATCAGCCCTCGCCCTCCAGGCCCGGTCGTGCATGTTGCATAGATGTCGGTGACCTCGCGATCAGGATCGAGATCGGCGCCGGTCAAGCGGTAGGCATAAAACTTGCCAGCTAGATCGCCCTTCACCGTGGCAGTCCAGACCCCCCGTTTGCTCTTGGTCATCGGGTGTCCGGCCGTTCTTGGCCCGCCGCGGTGTACCTCTGCGACGACGACTTCGACTTGATCAGCCAAGGGGGAGAACACGCGAAAGGTTGTGCCGGTCGGCGCATACTCAGCTCCGAGTTTGGCCTCAGCGTCAACAAATCGTTCGTCGTTAAGCAACAGGCTGCCCATCCGGATTCTCATTGGTGCAAAGCCGGCAACGGTAAGTTCATGGGATCGTCGCGTCAGTTTCAAAGGCTTAGCCAGTTGAAGACGAAATACGTTGGACTTCCCGTTTCCGTCAGCTTCATGGCTCACCGAGACTATCTGAGGTGCCGATCCACCATCGGCACTGATTGTGAAGCGCTCCGGCTGGAAGTCAACGACTGGCAGGCGATGGCTGAGGCTGACCCGGATCTCCGTAGTCGAATCGAGGCTGACGCCGACGAGTTTTGGGCTGACGCCGGGTGCTTCGGTGTACACCTCGCCCCGGCCCTGCACGATGTAGACATCTTGGCCCATCTCGCTGGACCAGAAGCGGTCGCCGCCATCTTTGAATTCCCAGCTCGAACGCATGCGCGGAAGCAGCCCGATCTTTTCACCGGGCTTGC
Organism: Phycisphaerae bacterium; assembly: GCA_029260235.1. GTDB lineage: Bacteria > Planctomycetota > Phycisphaerae > UBA1845 > UBA1845 > OFTM209. The sequence continues at coordinate 20,299 of JAJDDP010000092.1, forward strand.
CATACTCGGCAGTGTCGAGTTGAAAGACCAGCCCGAACGCATCACGACCAACATTGAAGATTTCTTGCTCAGCCGGCATGCGCTGGGAGTGCTCATCCCACGTCCAAATGCCAGCGTTCTCATAGTCGCCGTCGAAGCGGTGATAGTGAATGGTCAAGGCGCTGCCTGGCTTATCGGAACTGCGCACCTGCCAATTCTTAGCCCGCACCTGCACAGCGCCGCCATGGTCAGCCGTGTTCAACTCGATTCGTTGAAACAGGTCGCCAAAGCTAGGGCGGAAGGACTCGAAGCCGTCGCGGTTAAGTGTGATCAGCAAGAGCGCATGCCCAGACGCGCAATCGACCGCAAAGGAGTTGTCAGTGCCGCTTGCCGCGACGAAAGAGCCATTAGCAGCGATGCGCCCGTTCTGCTGGACAGCCCAATATATTCGGCTGTCTTGAGCGTCTTTGGGCGATTCAACTTTCACCGTCGTCTCGGCGCGGACCAATCCAGCTATGCAAAACCAGAACAGAATTGCGCCGTGCTGGGTGAATCGCGGACGTTTACCCGAGTGGAATCCAAGAGACTTGTTCATGATGTGGGCAGGATACAGAATCGCCTCTCTTGGCTCAACCGGTTGAAACAGTTGCAATCGTTTGCTGGTTGAATCGGCTCTTGGCGATCACTACACTGGGGGGGGGCCAGCCTAGTTTCTATTCATGTATCGAGGATGACGATGAACAACCGGAAGTGGCGAACAACGATCCTATGGGGCGTCTTGGCCTCCTCAACTGCGCTCCTGGCGGCTCCCTTGGACAACCGACCGGTCGAAGACGACGTCTTCTATATGTACATGCCGATCGCCTGGCGTGATTCCGATAACGACACCTTTCGGTTCGGCGATTTCGACGGCATGACCAACGCCCTGCCCTATCTGAGCAGCCTGGGCGTGACCGCCGTCTGGATGAATCCGATTTTTGAGTCACCCGCCTACCATGGCTATCAACACGATGCCGCCGACACGGTGAACGCCCGCTTCGGAACCGAAGCCGACTTTCTGGCTTTTGTTGATGCAGCCCACGCTGCAGGGATCAAAGTTTTTATCGACTTCGTAGTTTACGGCATTAGCCAAGAATCGATCTGGTTTCAAGACGCGTTTGGCAATCCTGGCTCTATCTACGACGACTACCTCTCCTTTTCCAACGGATCCAACACCAGTTTTCTGGGCAGCTCGTACAACACCTGGAATGGCGACCCGGTCGGCTTCATTCATTGGAATCTGAACAATGCTGCTGTCACCAGTCTGGTTACAGGCTGGGCCGAGCATTGGATGGACCCCAACAACGACGGCAATTTTCTGGACGGTGTGGACGGCTTCCGGCTGGATCATGTATCGGACTTTCACCCGGTCGAAAGCCCCTGGGGATACGATCTGGCCTGGTGGGTTCAATGGCACAACCAATTGCGGGCGCTCAACCCAGACGTGTACACCTTCGCCGAGCAGGCAGATTGGGGCTCCCATGGGGCAGAGCTTTTGCCGGCATTCGACGCAGCCATGACCAAGCCATTCGAGTTCGCCGCCCGAAGCTCACTGGCCAATGAGTCGGCGGCCGACCTATACAGTCAAATGCAAGTGACCCTCGCAACCCTGCCAGCTGGTGGACAATTCTTGGCGACCATCAGCGATCATGACGTGGATCGGCTGACATCGGTGCTGGGAGGAAGTCTGAACAAGGCCAAGGCAGCGGCGGCGGTCTTGCTGACTCAGCCATTCCCGCCGGTGATCTACTTCGGCGACGAGATCGGCATGCTGGGAACCAAACAGGACTACGGCAGCGACGCCAACGACATTCCCTTCCGCGAGCCATTCAAATGGAACGCCGTGGCAGGCCCGCCGATGAGCAATTATTGGGCGCTTAACAGCCAAGCATTCAACAACCCGTTCTCGGGCGACAACGATGGCAGAAGCGTCGAGGAGCAGGACGGCATCCCTGGGTCTTTGCTTGAGACGTACAAGACTTTGATCTCGACCCGCAAGAACCACTCCGCGCTGCGCAATGGAACTTACTTCGAGGTGCCCAATAGCTCCGGAGCGGTCTGGGCTTTCCTGCGACATGATGAGTTGAACGAAACCCTGCTCATAGCCATCAATCTTTCCGGCTCGGCTGTGACGCCGGTGCTGGATCTGTCGAACACAGAGATCGCGGGCGGTTCCACGACCGTGCAGGATGTGATCACCAGCCAGTTCCTTACCAACCTGACCGACGCGAACAAAGGGGCCTACGCACTCAACCTCGGCAGCTACGATTTCAGCGTATTGGCCGTCGATGTAGTGCCCACTGAGCCTGTGCCCACGCCCGGCGCATTTGATGGCGTGGATATACCCAGCGACTTCGGGCTTCAGCAACGCGCAGCGCTGCAAGATAACGAAACGGGATTGGGCGATAACGTATCGGAGGCCAACGCCCTCTATGCCCGTCGCGGGCCGGACGGACTCGAGATCGGGATCCCGGGCAACATCGACCCGAACGGAAGCGGAATCGTGTTCTTGGTGGATTCGATTCCCGGGGAAGGGCAGTCCGCACTCAATCTAGCGAGCATGCCCACGCCACCCAGCGCCATCCCTCCGCTCGACGGAATGGCGATGGATGCCGGGTTTGAGCCCGACGCGCTGGTTTTCGCCAACGTGTTCCAGGGCACTCTTTATGTTGACCACTACACATTGCCGACCTCAGGCAGCGGTGAAAAACGCTACACCGGGGCGAGTACCGTCGGCGGGGGCGACGCGACCCTGACTGGCGGCAGCAATCCCAACGCAATGGAATTGGTCTTGGACAATTCCAACGTGGCCGGCGTGACCTCCAGCGACGCTTTTGGGGCGTCAACGGCGACGACAGGCCTGGAAGGTATGTTGCCTTTTGGCGACCTCCTGCTCGACCCGGCTGCAAGCTCGGTCAAGCTGCTGGTGATGATTGTTCAGCCCAACGGTGACGTGGGGAACCAATTCCTGCCGGGACTCGGGGGCGGTGTGTCCAACCTGGGGCCTTCGCCCGACTTGACCAACGTCTCAGGCATTCAGTTCGTGGAGATCTCCATGATCGTGCCCGGCGACGACAACGGAGACGGTGTCTTCAACCTAGCTGACCATGCTGGATTCCCCCCTTGCATGACCGGCCCGATGCCTTCGGGCGGCCTACCAGTGGGTTGCGACATCTTCGATTTTGACGGGAACTTAGCCGTAGATCTAGACGACTACGCAGAGGTCCAGCGAAGCCTTGGGGCAATCTAGCAAATCATTGAGCGGGTTCTTATTGTGGCAATGACATCTTGCTGGTGAATACACTAGCAAGTTGCCATTGCCAAATTTCTTGAATGACTGTTACGCAGGGCCGGTCAGATCGGCGCCAAGGTTAGCGACGTCGTCAGCATTAACCCGGCCGTCCTCGTTCAAGTCGGCGTTGAGGCCGCAACCGGCAGCACCGATCTGGTTCTGCAAATCGCCGTAGTCGGCCAAGTCAACTGACAGGTCACCATTCAGATCACTGTCCCGACCCAAGGGAGCTTCGTGCCGGAAGACAAGCAGGCCCATCTGCGGAATGGTGAGCTCGGCTGACTGCGATTCGCCCGCCCAGGCAATCGGCTCGGTGACGATAGAGCCTCCGTTGCCCGAACCGTTGCCGCCGTACTCAACCGCTTGGCTGTTAAGGATTTCATACCAAGTGCCCGCCTGTGGAAACGCAACACGGTAGTTGTTCAAGTCGCTGTTGTTCAGGCTGCCGATGACCATGAGGATGTTGCCCGAAAGATCGAACCGTTGGAAAGCCAGGACTTCGTTGCTGTCATCGACCGAGATGATCGAATAGCCCGAGTTCGACCTCATGCCGCAGTTGCTCTTGCGGATGGAGATGGCGTCAGAGAAGAACTGAACGATCTCTTGACGGGCGGCGGCCTTGGTCCAACTGATTCTCCCCGTTAGCTGGCTGTCGAACTTGGCGTCCTCCAGCCACTCGCCACCTTGGAAGAACATGGGGATACCCGGGGTGAGAATGCTCAATCCCTGGGCGAACTTGGATCTGCCCTTGGCAAAGGTGCTGAACGGGTCGATGTTGTCGATCACCACCGCCAATCGCTCTTCGTTGCCAGCCTCGTCGTGGGATTCGATGTAGCGGATGAGCTCCGTCTTGTTTGGGTAGGAGGCATCGTTGATAGCGCTGACAATCGATCCCATGTTGGGGCTACCAAACGCCGCAGCAACTACCGCACCGCGGGTGTTATCCACGAAGGCGTCGTGCCATTGGGTATCGAAACCCGCTCCGCCGATTCCAGTGCCATTGGTGATGGCTGTGTCGTTGGGTAGTTCTTCGGCAATGCTGATCTTATCGACTGCCCGGTTGTCGATGGCGTCGTTCATTTCCTGCATCAAGGTCCAGCCCGACGCTTGACCGGCTGGGAAGATGAAGTTGTCGCGCATGTACCGCGTTGCGTCCATGCGGTAGCCATCCATGTGGTACTCGTCCAGCCAGAATAGAGCATTTTCCAGGTAGTACTCTCGCACGCCGGCAGAATCGAAGTCAGCCTGGGCGCCCCAGGGTGTGTCTACAAAACCGCCGATACAATCCCCATCGAAGTAGGACTGCGTGCTGTCGTAGCACCACATTTCGTTTCCGCCTACTGTGAAGTGGTTGTAGACAATGTCGTTGAGCACGGCGATGCCGTTCTGATGCAGTACGTCGATCATGTACTTGAGATCGTCAGGAGAACCGTAAGATTCCTCCGCACCCCATTGGTTGGCGGGGTTGTACCCCCAGGAATTAAAACTGTCGAACTCGCTGACCGGCATCAATTCGACCACGTTGACGCCAAGCTGAAGCAGGTGGTCGAGGTGCGTATCGACGACGTCGCGATATAGGCCCATGCGGTTCAGCCCGTCGCCCAACCCCGAGAAGGTACCTACATGCAATTCGTAAATCACCATGTCCTCAAAGGCTGGTGGGACAAAGTCCTGGTCGTTCCAGACGAACGTCAAAGGGTCGATTACCAGCGAGTTGTTGTTGTCGGCTGAATTCCAAGCCCGGTTTCGGGCATCGGGACTCCATTCGATTCCGCTAAAAAAGTACTTGTACATATCGCTCGGCAATACACCGGGTGACCGGACCGTCCAATGCTCGCCGTCGTTGGACATAGCCGTCTGAGCCCAGGCGTTCATTTCACCGCGCAGCGCTGCAGACGTAGCGCCTGGGGCCCACACGCGGAATACCGCTCCGCCGTCGGTGGTCATCGTGGAGCCCAACGGGGCGTGGGTAAGTCCCACATAGTCGATAACGAAACCGCCATCGACGGGTAGGCCTTCGCTCATCCCCGACACGCTGTAGTAGTCGGTGTCAGCCCCGTCGGTAAGTTCGATGTAGTAGCTCAGCCCTGTAGCTGCGGTGGCAGGTACAGTAACGCGCCAAATGGCGTACGGGCCTCGGTCGTGATCGAATACCGCATCGACCCAAGTCGTTGCGCCGTCGTCAACCCATAGACGGGCTGAGTCGATGTCGAACTGGAAGGTTTGGAAGAAAATGTCGAACGACTCGCCGTCGATGGGACATAGTGGTCGTCGATCTGTTGACGCGATGTGCGAAACACCCGTCCACTCGACGTTGTTGTCAGCCGTGGCCGTCGGAACGAGCATAAGCAGCGCTGTACAAAATTGTGCGATCATGAACTGTACTCTCCGTAGTTGGCTAGTGCGACAAAGCCCCAGAGCGTCGCCGCAGGTGCGGTGCCCGACCGGTCGCTAGAACCGGCCCAAAGACTACAAAATTGTTTATGAAGACCCCTCGTCTGCATAGGAGCGGCACCCCACAAAACTTGGCGGGACACACTTGAGCCATTATAGCAGCTACTTGGCGGCCCGTGGCAGATAATTCTGTCTCCAAGATGCCGTATCGAGTCAATTGAAACGTTTGCAGTGTGAGAGGATCGAGCATGGTTTGCACCACCGACAATGTCCGGCCATATATCGTTTCATGTGCGGTACTAATCGACATGCTCTGCCCAGTTGTTTGGGGGAAGGAGCCCGACGTGAAACAGTTGCGGCCTGGGAGGTTTTCTGTGACCTTCTTTTTTGAAACAACCGAGCCAGTACGCACGGTCCATGTAGCGGGGAACTTCAATGGTTGGAGCAGCAGCGAAACAGCACTGGCCGATATTGACGGGAAAGGCCATTCCTGGGCAGTTTCAGCTGAGTTGGCCCCTGGGCGCTACGAATACAAGTTCGTCCTCAACCACACTCATTGGGAATCCGATCCCGCCAACCGGCTCCAAACCGGACCGTACGGGAATAGCTTGGTCTATGTGGGTGTCGAGCCGCAAGAGGTGCCTGACGACGAAGTAGGGCGGTTATCGGCCGAAGCGCTGCCCGGTGCTTGGGCAGAGCATCCGCTCGCCGTGGTCGAATTCCTTCAGCATGTCAGAGAGGCCGATTCTTCCGAGCGGGCCTTGATGATCGAGAACTGGATGAGCCACCACCCCATGCCGCATTATTCCGAGTCTGCGGTGACATTCATTCTCTTCTCACCGCTGGCCTCCATACTGGGGGCAAGGGAGTTGGACCTAGTGATCAGCGCTGTCGGCCAAGCTACGGCCCACACCATGCATCGTCCTCTGTCCGACGTGCCGCTATTCGTCTTGACGGTCAATCAAGCTGCTTTGCCTCCTGAGGCCACATATTTATTCGCTGTGGTCTCTGGAACGCCGAAACGAAGACGCCAAATCGTCGATCCCTATGCGTGGTCGGTCAGCAGCCGGGCGGGTCGCCCGGTCGGGATGGTGACACGCCCAGACAAAGAGAAAGGTAGAATCGAGTTGATCCCGAAAGTCCAACCGGCCAAGGGATCCATGCGCCGGCGGGATTTGTACGTCTACCTTCCTCCGGGGTATGGGTCTGGCGGGCATCGACGTTTCCCGGTCCTGTACATGCACGACGGTCAAAATTGCTGGGACGACCCAGTGCATCCGTTTGGCCACGGCGGTTGGCAGGTGAACCGCATCGCCGACCGCCTGATCCACGAAGGTTTGGTCGAACCGTTTATCGTGGTTGGAATCCCCAACACGCCCGAGCGACAGTTGGAGTATGGTCCAGGCGAAGACATCTTCTCTGCGGATGGGCACACCTACTTGCAATTCTTGATCGACACGGCAAAACCGACCATTGATTCCCGCTATCCGACACGCCTGGGCCCGGAGGACACCGCGCTCATGGGATCGAGTATGGGCGGCAACATTTCTCTGCAGGCGGCGTTATTGCGGCCGGATATTTTCGGGGCTGTCGGTTGTCTGTCGCCGGCATTGCAATTCAAGGACCGGCATGACCAAGGGTATTTCGATCTGCTCGAAAAGATCGGGCGCGTTCCTGTCAAGATCTACCTCGATAGCGGAACGGCGGGCAGAGGACAGGATGGCGCGCCGCTGACCAGGAGACTGGGAGAGGCGCTAATTCAGCAGGGTTGGCGGGAAGGCCACGATCTGCTGCGTTTTGAGGATGCCGGGGCTGAGCACAATGAGCGGGCCTGGAGGGCGAGGGTTTTCCGCCCTTTGACCTTCTTCTTTGCGGTCAATGAGAATGAGGCTGCCTCAAGCTCGGTCATCATGCCAACGACACAACCGATTCCCTAAGCGCTGGTGCTGGTAAAGGAACGCCAGTGATGCAACATGGTGAAGATCATCCAGATGGCGCCGATTGCGTACACGACTCCACCGGCCATAGCTTTGACGTCTCCGGTTGTGCCGAAGTCATCATTGGACCATAACCGCGTGATGGCTACACCGACGGAACCCGCATAGAAAACGAAGAAGGTCAGCAGGAAGCAGCCAAAGAAATACCTGTCCATCTGGCGGAGCTGTGGTTGCGATTCGAGCCAGGACTCCCAGCCAGCCCCCGACTCCACCAGCGGTTCGATTCGCTCGCGGATGTAACGCCCGCAGCGCATCAACGCATGCTCCTCGGAGACAAACAGGACGGTCAAGACCAACACCACGAAGGGAATGAGAGGCCCCAGAAAGTGGACGTTAGGCAGTTCAGAGATGAAGGTGAGGACCGGAACCGTGGTCAGCCCCAACCAAACCGTCTTGACAGCCCGAGACTTGGTGGAGTCCACTTCGGTCCGCAGGGCGCGAAATTCTTCCAAAATCATTTCATGCTTGTCCATGTAGTTCGCTCCGGTGCCAAGTTGTCGATTCGCGTGTCAGCGGCGGGAATCTCGAATTACAGTACAAGCAAACGTGCCTGCTATGTCAACATGATTCCGCTCGAAGCTGCCCGCCACGCGTAGCAAGCTTGGCGAGTGTTTGTGATCGGCGGCCCTGGGGTGGGCATGGGCGCGACCAGCTTTGGTTGTCTGTGGATTAGCATGTTGGCGATCCTGGAACGCTTCATCCTCCGCTGGCGAGTTGGGGTGGCAACGACCGATAACTGAGTTGCCGTTCGGCGGAGCGTAAGGCGCCTTGCCCATGTATTATCAGTCATGTTAGCTAAATGTTAGGTATCGAATTGGTTCTGGCGAGGTGTTGGTTTGACCTGACGCGCCTTGTTGTAGGCTACAGCTAGATCAGCCTTGACATCGATCAGCAGATTCTGGTACGTTGTTGCTAAAACAGTTTCAGTTACTGTTGGAAATCGATTTTCAGGAGCATATTCCTAGACCATGTCATCGATTCGCGCCATTGCCCAAGAGGCTGGTGTATCCATAACGACGGTTTCTCGCGCTTTGAACAATGACGCAGCCGTCAACCCCAAGACGCGGGCGAGCGTCCTAGCCATTGCCAACCGCAAGGGCTACGTCGCCACCGTCGGCCGTCGGGTGACAACGAACATTGGCTTGGTGTATACTTGCGACCAGACGTTAGCCCAACCCTTTGACGCATCGATCATCGCCGGCATTGCCCGGGGAGTCGATGAGTGCCGTTTCGACTTGGTCATCCTCGACTTGCTGCGAGACAAACGCGCCAAGGAAACCTACACGCAATTCTTCATGCGCAAGAGCGTTCGCGGTGTCATCGTGCGGACCAATTCGGATACGCGGGATGTCTGCCAAGTGATCGCAGAAGAGGGTTTCCCGCATGTCATTGTCGCCGAGCGTTTCGAGGATCCACGAGTCAACTACATCGACAGCGAGTCCAAAAGCGAAACGGTACGGGCGATTAACTACTTGACTTCTTTGGGCCATCGACGAATTGCGATGGCCCTTCACAATGAGCCGGATAGAGACCACGAGGACCGCCTCGAAGGCTATCGAGAGGCATTGGAAAGCGCTGGCCTGCCCTTTGAGGAAGGCTTGGTTTTTCGCCAGAAGTTCACCCTGGTGGGTGGTGGCACGGTCATGAATATGGTGGCCAGCATGCTGAACCGGCCTACTGCCATATACCTGGCTGACCCGCTCTTGGCCGTAGGGGCCGTCAAGAAGGCCCACGACTTGGGGCTTAGTGTCCCTGGCGATATTTCGATCATCGGGTTTGACGACACTGACGTGCGTTACAGCGTTCACCCGACCATGACAGCCGTTTGCCAAGACGCGGCTGCCCTTGGGTTTGAATCTGCATTGGCGCTGACTAGAATCCTAAAGGACGTATCGAAGGGGCCGTTCCGCAAGACGATTCCCACCTTCTTTGAGGTGCATGAATCCACCGGACCGCCCCCCAGCGAAGTACGAGCAGTGTAAGAGGCGCTAGGTTCGCCGAAATACAAGTTGAGATCTCGCAGGTCGAGCTAGGCAAAGGAAGAGCCATGGAAAGCAAGAGTCGAGAAACTCGCTCGCCATCAACGGAGGGCAAGCCTGCGGCTTGCAGGCTGCGCCCAGCGTTCACGTTGATCGAGTTGCTGGTAGTCGTTTCAATCATCGCCCTCCTGATTTCGATTCTTCTGCCTTCGCTCAAGGGCGCTCGGGAGCAGGCCAGGCAAGTGAAGTGCCTCGCCCACATTCGCGGCATGGGCCAATCAGGGTTTAATTTCGCCCAAGATCATGGTGGTCGCTTCCAAATGGTCGGCGACCAAGCAGCCATCACCAAGGCGGACCCAGAGAAGCGGCGCTTTGCCTATGACGCGTCGGGTGAACTAATCGCTTGGCCCGTCGCGATGGCACAGGCTGCGGGCTTGTCCGGATTCGAGGCCAACTACAAGTGGGGCGTCCGGGCGAATACTTGGGAGGAAGCAGAAGATCGCACGGAGTTCATGTCTGATCAATTCGATCTGGCTATTTGCCCCTCGGACAGAGTCAAGATCAGCACCCCGTTCTACCCGGGTGGCCTTTCGTTGTCGCCTCAACCGCCGGAACTGGGCTTGCCCTCAGGCGACCGCTACTGGGGCTACTTGAGCTACGGTATTAACGAAGACATCGTTGGCGCAGACGATGCGAACGGCCCCGTCGGGGATGCAGGAGATTGCTGGCGAAATGGCTATCGGGGCCAATCCCACCCCAAGAACGATGGATTCAGGCTTGCAGGAAATATTGACCGCGTATTCAACCCGGGAACTTGCTTATTGATGGTTGACGCCGGCCCGAACAGCGTAATCGAGGCCAAGAGTGGTGGGCTTGGTGCTTATGCGGCGGACGCGTACATCAATCTGATTATCAGCGCCCAAGCCAATGGCCCATACCTGGGCGATCACCGGGGAAGATGGCCTGTGCGAATTCCTGATAAGCGTCACCCGAAGGGGCGGTTGAGCGTTCTGTTTGCTGATTTTCACGCCGAAGCGATTAACCCCACGCCCGGCAAAACCTGGACCATCGGCACCAATACGGTACCAGCGCAGTATTCGCCAAAAACACGCGTATCACCCTACAAACCCTGGGTGGAGTAGTGACAACGAGTCGTAAGTGGACAGTGGATCGGCGACAGCAGCCGGTCGAGGCTAGATAATCAGGAAGGTGAGGAAGCGAAATGAAGGGCATGTACTTAACTGGAATGGTTCTTGCAGGAGTGGCCGCAGCCGTGGTCGCCGCGCCGCCGGGACCATTGGATGGGGACAACATCCCCTCGAACTTCGGGGCGGGGAATCTCGCTGCTACCCAAACGAACTGGACCGGTTTCGGGAACTACACGGTGACGCCGGGCGGGTTCATCGAGGGCAACGAAACGGATGCCCTCTACTTGTCGATTGGCGGAGGGAAGCTCTACGTTGGTCTCACCGGTAACCTCTCCCAAAACGGTGAAACATGGATGATTTGCATCGGCACGCCGGGGCACGCAGGCCAGACTGAAAGCCGCGCCGAGGCAGTTGGAGGCCCTCCATTCACCCTGCAAACCTCCGGTAGAACACTGGCCATAAGCACGAACGGCACGCCGCTCGACGACACCGACGACACTTGGGCATACGACCTGAACGGGATGACTTTCCCGTGTGAGACCGACTATGTCGTAGCCATCGACGCTTTCGGTGGCACGATGTCAGTCAGTGAATATGAGCTGTTCGACCCTGCCGGGGCTGCCCCCGATTCCAACGACCCCACACCGGGCAACCTCGGTGATCCTCTCCAGTCGCTCTGGGCGCTACGGGCCTTTGCCTCCCAGGGCCCCGTCGGTGACGCCAACGGCTTGATGGAGAACGACCAACTGATCGGCTACGAAGAGGGCGGATTCGACAATACCAACGTAGCAGGCGTCTCTGACGTGGATGGCTCTTCGGCTGCCACAGCCACCACCGGCCTGGAAATGGGTATCCCGTTGAGCCGATTGGGCTTGGTAGGCACCGAGACCATCGATCTCTACATCCTGCACATGGATGGCAGCGATGAAGGCACAGCCACCGTAACGAACCAAGTCCTGCCGCCGCTGGGTGCCGGCGCTCCTTGCGATCCGGCGGACGTCATCGGGCTAAGGACAGACCTCACGGCCGTCATGAGTTGCCTGCCTGTTGATTTGAGCGCGTTGTTGGCGTTCGCGGGTATCACCGAGGGCGACCTTAGCGATCCAGCCACTGAGGGCTACACGCTGATGTCAACGCAGACCTGCCCCACGCCATACGGCGACCAGCAATTCGACCCGCTCGCTCTGACTCGCGGTGGTGGTTCCGAGCTGAATGAACTCTACGTCACCGACGACGGCGTCAATCTCTACTTGGGTCTGACAGGAAACCTTCAAGAGAACGGCAACAAACTGAACATCTGGTTCGACAACGGAATCGGCACCAACGGCGACAATCCGCTGGTTTGGGACAATCTCAACGTCCAAGGCATGGAAGGCGACTTAATGCCGTCCTTCGCTGCTGATCCAACTGGCCCCAGACCACTGTATGACTATGCAGTGTCTGTCAATGTTGGCGGCGTAGACGGTGCCCGCGAAGTCTTCGCCGACCTGTGGGACTTGGTCGGTCAAGTCTCGACCTTCAAGGGTCGCTCCTTCATGGAGAGTGGCAATGGTGATCTCGACACGCTCGGTGTTGGCTCCAATCAGTGGGACATGCAAGTAGCCTTGAACAACTTGAATAGTGTCGGCATTGCCGGCTGTAGTACGTTCGAGGCACTCTGTAGCGGCGATCCAGATGGTACGGCGAGTTGGTTCGATACCCCGGCTCAAGTAGCTGCCCGGGCGTTGACGGCTAACAGTGGGTTCGAGATTTGCGTACCGCTGGCTGACTTGGGCATCAACCCGTGCGACGGCCCTTCAAGCATCACCTTCTGGGCTCATATCACCGGCGATCAGGGCTGGCGGTCGAACCAATCCTTGCCAACCATGCGGGAAGTCACCTGCGACATGGTCGAGAACAATGGCGACTTGGTCACCGACTGGTACAACCCCAACGCGCCGTGTGGACCCAACCCGGAGCGCTATTACCGCAGTGTGGCCGTCACGCATGCGGTGACCTTCGCCGGGGCGATCAACGACTGCAACAGCAACGGTCTTGAAGATACCTGCGAAATCCTCGACCTGTCGGTTCTGGACTGCAACTTCAACGGTGCTCCGGATAGCTGTGATCTTGCCAGCGGCGCAAGCCCGGATTGCAATACCAATAATATTCCGGACGAATGCGACCTTGGGACCGGCTTTAGCCTGGATGCCAATACAAACGGTATCCCAGACGAGTGCGAAGCTTCGGCCTGTGCTGCTTCGGCTGCCCGCAGTTGTAATCTCCACGGTGCGACGCCTCTTTGCCTCGACATCCTGGCCAACAACATCGAGCCACGGCTCAGTGGTGTGACCAGCGTCGAGATCGACGTTGATGCAGGAACCGCTACCTCTGCTACGGTCAGTTGCGTCACTGGTGGCGATCTGAGTGCCTCAGCCAGCGTCTCGCAGGCTG
>JAJDDP010000093.1 GCA_029260235.1 Phycisphaerae bacterium
CACCCGATATTCGCCCCGCGATTACCCTACCCATGGCTCATGCCCTTCCGTTCAAATGACCTGGGTCATTCACCTTCCGATTCCTCTTGGCAATCGTTTCTGACCACGCCGCCGTGTAGGAGGCAGCGACGTCATCCGTCGGCCAGAATGTAATCCGTTCATCCAATGGATCAGCTGTATCACCCCGCTGTTGGTATCCGCCAATTAGCGGATTGGGTTGCCATTTGAGCAGCTTCTGCATCGCTACTTGGAACGTCCGCCGCAGCCAGGGTTTCCCCTGAGCCTGAAGCTGTTTCTCGTACTTGATGCCTGCTCGATCGAGGATGACCACCAATCGCTCGGTCATACGCCCACCAGTCTCATCAAGCCTCTTGCTGACCCAGTTCGGCCCCCATCGAGAATCCAGATAGGACAGAATCCGAATAGACCACTCATCACTCTTTGGATCAGCTGTCAGGATTGCTGGATCGTAGAAGAGAGCACGTCCGCGTTGAACCATCTCATCCCACAGCAGCGGGTGAAGCTTGAACACCGCACTGTCGAAGATTCGGCGGTCGTCTACAGCAAGTCCGACCCGACCGTCGTAGCAAAGCAGAGGGTGCGACCGGTACTTGCGTGTCCTCTTGTCAGTGACTGAGAACTGAATCTCCACCTGTCTCAGGAGACCCACATGCTCCCGCAGCCTCTCGCGACGCGATTGCCTGCCCGGCTGCGTCCTGCGATCTAATCTGGAGGCATCCCAACCTCGGAGCCGGGCGATCTTGGACAGATTGATGACCACTTCACCCTTGTTCTCCACAGCCATGAAGACTAGAGCACGCAACGTCTGCATACAGTCAGTGTCGAGTGCTGCGAATAGCACCGGTGATCTTGTGCCCGTCACGGCCCCAACCAAAGGAAGGGGAAACTGCCAGAACTAGAAGGACGAGAGACGCTTTTCCGATCAGTCGTATGTTCATGCTCGGCATGCTACCTCGGCCTCGCGGCGGAGGCCAAGGTGCCTCCAGGCCACCTTGGAATGGTGTGGAGGCTTGCTGGCCTATGGGATCAAGAGTTGGGACGTGTTGCACTCCTACCAGGGCAGGCTCACAAGGAGGGCACAACGCCTAGGCATGGGACGACATGCTGAGAAACGTGAGACTTTGAGACTCCCCCTTCATATTGGGCCACGCAGTGCTCGTCTGGCCGCCTACCCGGTATCACCCTGGCATGCTACTGAGACCGCTTCGGGACCGTGTTGAGTTTTGCTGCCTAGCCTCCAGCAGCGACGCGGATCTCGATGATGCTCGGGTCGCCCGCGGCCTCAGACAGTCCATCTTGGAGATGCTGGTACGCCGTGCTCCAGGATAGCCCATCCCCGCCAACAGGGGCGTCGTCATCGACATACCTGATGTCCTGACCCATGGCCATCGACCGCTGCCTACCAAGAGCGACCAATGGGCATGATGGCGTCCGGTTGGTTCGCATGCAAGAAGAGCAGGCAATCCAAAAAAAAACCGCGGACGAATCCACGGTTGTTGCTGGTCATTTAGGGGAGTTTGATCTGTTGCTACTGACGCTTCCGCCGCTGCAACGCTAGCAGCGATCCGAGCATGAGTAGGGCAGCCGACGCTGGTTCGGGGATCGTTATCCAGCGATAGTCAGATCCGAACTCAACCCGAACGCCGTTGGCAGTGAGGAAATCCAGGTCCGTGATTGGATCGGTAAGCGTCAGCGTAGCCACATATTCGTCCTGGATAGCACCAAGGCCGCCCAGCGATTGCACCATAGGATCAGCCACGAGACCACCCTGAGGCCCGTCAATCGACACCGGACCATCCAAGTTGGCTCCACCAAACGGAGTGGCTTGGGCTGTATTTGAGCTGACGAAGTTGGTCAATGCCCCGGTTCCATCCATGTTGCCGAAACCATACTCGCCGCTGACATCAAATCCGGGGCCATAGCTCCCTGTATCGAAATTGACGCTATCGGAGGCTGCACCGATGACGACCATGCCACCAGAGATCATCGTGTCGCCGTTGAACCCGGGATGTCCAAAATCCCAGGAGACGCCGGAGAGAATTTGATCAGCAGCATCGGCACCCATGGGGATGCCCGTCGAAGTATTCCTGGCCCGCACTTCAAGCGAGGTAGCACTAAGAAGGGTGAACTCGACTTCGGCGGAAAGCCCGGAGCCGTCATCCAAAATGAACACGTCACCTGCGGTCGCAGATGCACACCATGTTCCCAACGCTAAGGCACACAAACGCAGGCAAGATATGTGCGACGCCTTTGGCGCCGACAATCGGAAGAGCGACATACTTATTTCCCCTGAGACCGATCCTTCTTTCACCTCAGGCTACGAATCCAAACGCAGCCCTCACGGTCTCTCTCTCCCCAATGCTTCCGCCCGCCAGCGTAGCAAGAAGCCGCGTCACAATGCAAGGGCAAAGCTCTCAAAAAGGACCATTTTTGTCCAAATTGTAAGGTAACTCTTCAGCCATTCGCAACAGCTGCGGCTGGCATCGCGGGGATCTTCCCGGTTTCGAGGTAGGTTTTTAGCCCGTTGGTGATAGTCTTGGTCGGGTTCAACCCGCGCAG
>JAJDDP010000094.1 GCA_029260235.1 Phycisphaerae bacterium
CTCCGACTTCGTGTTGCTCCCCTCGGTTACGCATCCAGGTGGACGTGACGAGGCGTTCCCAGACGCGTTCAAGGCAATGGTTCGCTTTATGGTCGAAAGCACTCCCGGGGCGCGGAAGGTGATCCATGCGCAAGCGAATTGGAGTAGAGCAATGTAGTTGGCCGGGTCCTTCTCCCAGCGAATCAGCAGCCGCCGGAAGCGATTGATCCATGAATGAGTGCGTTCCACCACCCATCGGCCGGCTCGATAGCCCGGGACGGTCTCACGCTCGGCTTGGCGCGGTCCGCAAAGCGAGCGCTCGCGTCGCAGGACGGTATCTGGTTCGCCGCAGCAAGCGCGTACGCGCAACTCTCGCCGGCCATGACCGAGGTCATGTGACCTCCTGTAAGAATCCATAGTCGGGCCAGAATACTCACTCTGGCGCTGGAACGGAATGAGGGGGTCAGGTCAGGGCCAACAACCCCCATCTGGTCGGGTTGTCCAAGACCGTAAGCCGTAAGCCGCAAGACCAGGGACCAAGCGAAACAACTCGCAGAGGTGCTCCTCAAGAACACGCACCGCAAACTGTTCATCGACCAGGAATGGAAACTGATTCGCAAGAAGTTTCCGACCGCCCGATTCTATTACCCGGTCATCGCCATCCGCGGGCAACGCGCCCGTTATGTCGATATCGACAAGATGAAGACCGAAATCGGGATGACGTTCAAGGCGTACCTGGAACTCGAAAACGACTTTCTCAGGAAGCATTACTTCAAGCGCCGCGAGCAACGCATCCGCAGGCAATTCCAACGCCAACGCCGTCGCAAATGAATCGCTTCGCCGTCATCACGCGCATGCTGCTGCTACAACTTTTCATCCTCGCCGACGATGATGCCTGCGTTGATCAAGAGTTGATCGAAGTGAGCGCGAATCGCCTCCTGGATTCTCTCAACCACGTCATTGACGGTGATGGGCCGGGTGGTGATGGGTTCGTGATAACTGGTTTGGATGGTTTTCTGGTGGTCTGTGGTCAGGATCGCATTGTAGTCGTCGGCCTTGGGGTCATAGAGCATGCGCAGCCGGGCGCGGTCGTTTTCTGATTCGATTTTCCAGCACATTAGGAATGTCTCGTCGGTGACGTTGGTGATGTACGCCTGAATGTCTGGTTTCAAATCGGCGACGGAATCAACGAGCGAGGTCGCCCATTCGAGCTTGCCGAGCTTCTGGAGGCTCTTGCGCAACTCCTCGATCTCGCGGGCGGCTTCATCGAGATACTGCATCGATTGGACGGCCTCCCCGGCGCGCCCGAAGCTGGCACGATGAAACGGATACTCGTCGCTCATGCGATGGTCGAATACGCGGGCCACCTCTGCGGGATTGGTATGGGTGATCACGTCGTCGTAGTTACCGAGGATTTCGTCGAAATCTGACATCGCGTAATAAAGGTCCTGCTTGGCCTTGAGATAGAGGGGACGGAGGAGGCCGTAGTTGACGCTCCAAAAATCGTGAGCGTGGTCCGGATCGATGGTATCGATCTCCACGTTGTAGGGACTGACGGTGTTGACCCATCGGTTGGAAGCCGGTCGCACCTGAGGCGGAAACGCCGAGTTGACGACCTGCTTGAGCGTCCCCGCGATGGCGGAGGGTTCGCCGCCGAGTGCGAGCAGAAGCTGTCGGGTGAAGGCGATGAGCCGTTGCTTCTGCTCCTTGACTACGTCGATCGGTTCGAGTGAGTCGTCCCAGTAGGCCGGCAGGTGTTCGTCGATGAGCTCGACGAGATTCTCGACGGGGACGAAGCGGACGAGTTTGGCGAGGTTGGACTTTTCGAGCTGCGAAAAGATGGACTGTTCGGCGCCCGTCGAAATCGAGTCGGACGCGACGACCCAGACCCGGTCCATGGTGACGCGGGCCATGTTGAACAGGTTTTCGTAGGGCACGTTGAAGCACTGCTCGACCTGAAAGAGCACGGCCTTCAAACCTTTCGACGATGAAACGTCGCCGGTCAGTTTGGTGGCCTTGGCGACCACGGCGTAGTATTCGCGCACCCCCAAGCGGTCGTAGTCAAAGAAGATAAGGTCCTTGCCATGTTCCTTGGAGCCGTGATACACAGTGACGGCCTTGAATTCCATGCGCATGAGTAAGGGAGCGAGGATCTCCTCCCGGAGGGTCGCTTCGTCTAGGCTACGCAATTTGGCGATCTTGCTTTTGGGATCCATGCCGTCAGTCTCCTCAGTGCTCGGAGTTTCCTGTGGCCGGCGACGATGGTCAAACCCAAGTCGTCCATTTGAGGGCGTTTTCCCTGTTACAGACGTTTGGTGAACCGTCGACCGGGATTTCTGCGGTGTCGGTCGGTACCCCAAAGCCGGTCATTGCGAATTGCTCCCAATTGGCCCATAACACGTTTTGTGTTCGAGCTAGTTGTGATCGGCGTTGGACTGCGGCCTCCCATTCTCGCGGTTGTCCTCTCGCGCGTCTTCATGGCGACGCGTAGTAAGGTGCCGTTTTCGTTTGGATCGAAGTTCCCAGGGATACAAGTCGAGGGCAAGAACGCGCCGTCCGACTTCATACTCAGCAACCAGTTCGTCCGTCAGCTCAGATGTGAATCCCTCTTCCCGCAGATGACAGCGCACATCTGACGGCCGCAGGACGCTCGTGTACTGATGCGCGGTCCGAACAAACCGCCAGAATTTGAGCTGTTCCAAGGGGTGCAAATGGAGCATTTTCTTGCCGGCCCAAAGATCTGTCGCGCCAAAGCAGAAAAGCTGAAAATCCTTGGCCAAGGCTCCCGTTAGCGGGCGGATCGGATCTTTCGGCCGGGACAATCTCAATCCGCGCCCCAGCTCCCTACCAGCAGCCTTGATCAGTGTAGCGGCAAGTGATTCGGCGCGGGCATATTCGTCGTCCCTCGGAAAGGAGCTATCGTCACGCCAGCGAACTGCGTGCATGGTCATCTGGATTCGGTCGGGGGTGTCCGAGTGAGCGAGGAAAACGACTCCAAGATCGTCCCCGGTGAATTCTTCACCTTCGTAGTCAGCCGTCAGGCATGGCCCGGCCCCGAAGTCGTCCATCTCACGCATTCGCCATTCGGGTGATTCGTTCACCGCGTTCTTCATGGCAGCGAAGAAGCTGTCGGAGCCGTTCACGTTGATGTAGGGCAGCCAGCTCATCAGTCAACTCCGGTGGTTTCGACCTCCAGGGTCTGTTTAGTGCTCTCTGGCGCATAGTACGTCGATGGACATGACGTGGCCAGTACTCGTTCTTAGAGCAAGCGGTCGTTGTGACCGAATGATCGAGGCTGGTCGAACAAGCGATTGCATGGGACAATGGCGAGTCGACTTGGTTCGGTCGCACTACGGGCTGACTGGCAGATATGCAGCGGAGTTTCTGGTCGCATCGATCGTCGTTTGTCACGCGGGAAACCGCGGGCAGACTGCAAAGAAATCTTAACAGGTGATACCATGCGCATTAGCAAGTTGACCTACCTGGCCTTTCATCTCAATGGGGCGCTAGGTTCCGGAAAACACGACGGTGTTTCTGTGGCCGAAGTGAAATCCCGGATTGAAGCCGGTGACATCTTCTCCTACCTTGAGAACTCGCTGGGTGACGATATCGATCTGAGTGCGCTAGACGAGGCAGACCGCCGCGAACTGATCGATGAATGGGCCGACCTGGCTGTTGCTGTAGACGAATGCCGGAAGATGGGCGTTCAGCGCAACGGTCTGTGCTTGCTGGTTGCGTATCTGCTGGAAGGCATGCAGCGACGCCTACCACCTTAAATGTTTCGAGGGCAAACATATTGGCGCCTGACTGCCAGCATGTATGGAGATTCTCGAAATGCATAGAATCTCAATGCCTACGTGGCAGACGTTCTTGGCGGCGGCATTCATGGTGATCTCAAGAGCAAGCGCCCAAAACTATCCGCCCGCAATCGGCAACGTTATTGCCGCCCAGCGGGTCGATGCGTCAAGACTCATGGACATTATCTACCGCTTGGCGGATGCCGAGGGAGATGCTGGCACCGTGCGGGGTGCGGTGACCGACGATTGCGGCGCGCCAAGAGTTTACTGGAAAGCAGCTGCCCGAGCTCCACGTACAGCCTGGCCCCCCAACGGCTCCGGCGTTTGTCCGGTATGCGGGATCGATGCAATGGTCGTCTCATACGCGTTCTGGTTATTTCTCGCGCTCCACCCAACTCGTTCGACAGATGGTCCGCAACCGGTCGGGCGTTCAGGTGTTCCAGGCTTCGCAGCCGGAGTTCAGCAGATCGTCGTAGTCGGTGTACACCCGATTGCTGAGTTGTTGCGACTTGAGCCAAGCCCACAGGCGCTCAATTGGATTCAATTCGGGCGAGTACGGCGGCAAGTGCAGTAGCGTGATGTTCTCCGGCACGCGCAAGCCTTTGGACATGTGCCAACCGGCTCGGTCCATCACCAATACCATATGCACATCCGGACCGACATGCTCGCTGATCATGCGCAGGTGCTGGTTCATCACGAATGTGTTGACCGTCGGTGCCAGCAACGCCACCGAGTCACCGTTGCATGGATTCACCGCGCCGTACACATAGATCCAGTCGTACTCGGTCTGCTTGACCGCCTTTGGCCGGGATCTGTACAGCCGTATTGCCCCGCAATCCTCGGGCTATTGCACCTCATGGGTAATCGCTTAACGAAGCCTTCGGATCTCTGGGTAGTCGGGGTCAGTTATCCCACCCTACATGCTGACCGGTGTAACGCCACGACGTTTTGTGAGTAGAGCGACATCTTTGGAGTTGGTGCTGCGGTTCAAGCTATTTAGAACAGCCTGCTGCGTCTCGGGCGTCCAGAAGATCCGCAGGCGATCACGTGCCCGAGTTACAGCCGTGTAGAAGATACTGTGCGTGATGTCGTCTTCATTCGCATTGGTGATTACGATCTTAACGGAGTCGTACTCTAGGCCCTGCGCCTTGTGGATCGACACGGCGTAGGCTACCTGGAATGGAACGGTTGTATTAAGCAAATCGACGTCATCATCGCTGGTGTCGTGCTCGTATACGGAGAAGCGTACGGTCGAGCCATCCACCCATTCGAGCTCAGCACCGATGACGTCGAACTCGCTGACCGGCCGGTCAAGCTCGACGTCGAACTGAATCCGACCAGGGACGCAGTCGATGGCAACGATTCGGCCTTTCAGGTTGTTGTAAATCACAGGCTTAAACCGTTCAGTCTCGTAGAAGAGGACAGGGTCACCAACCTTGAATGTGGATTCGCGCCAGGCGGTCGCCGACCTGGGATTGCTGCTTTGCAGAAATCGGTTGATGTTGTTGATGCCATATAGGCCGTCGTAGTTCAGGCACAGAATGATCTCGTCCTGTCCTTGGGGCTCGAATAGCGTCTTGTCAAGCACGCTTGAGTACCGGTTACGGGTTATGGCCTCGGCGATGTCGTCTTCGATCGTCCGAACCTTGTTCCACAACCCCAAGAGTGCGTTGTCCTTCGTTCGGTATGGCGTCTTTAGCTCGAAAACCGACGTGCCTGGTATGAACGAGCGAATCAATCCGAACCAGTTGCCGAATTGAATCGACTCGATTTGGAAAACGTCGCCCACGAGTACAAGCAACTTGAAGGAGGTCTTCTCCAGCAACTCTATCAAATCTGCGTTGCTGACGGTGCTGCACTCATCGATGATGAGGAGATCGTATTCCTCATCGGCCGCACCGCTGTACGTATGGCTACGAATCGTTCGGAAGACCGAGTTCTGCGCAGTTACCCTTCGCTTTAGGTTGTCAATTGCAGGATGGGTATGTGCGAGGAAGAGTTTCTTCTTGTCGTTAAAATAATGCGCGATGTGGTCCACCATCGTTGACTTGCCCGTGCCAGCCGCCCCATAGATAAGAGCGACATGTGACTGGCTGAACAATTGTTTGAGTGCCTCCACTTTCGCCGGATCGTCGATACCTCGAGGTTCTTGGTCGAGCCACCGCTCGACGGCTTGGGTGTAGCCGGCAATCCCGGACGATGCGAATACTTGGAGCCTCTCAACGATAGAAACTGTGTCATCCTCATACCCGCTGATGAAGACGTGCCCTTTATCAAGAACTAGCTGGCGCCTCGCATGTTTGTAGTAGAGCTTGTTGTTGTGGGCTGAAATCAATTCACTTGCGTCTCCGAAACCCTCAAGATCGGCCACGGGCGAGTAGAGGACTCCGTACGTCTCTACGTTGTTCTTCACACGTCGAGCGAGCAGTTCGTGCATTCGGTCAGTTGCATCAAGGCTCTCAATGAGGTCCCAGTATCGGGGGTTGTGCCCCGGTAGTGAAGTGCAGAACGGCAATGTGTCGAAGGGGATGCAGCCATACTGGAGCTTCATATCCGAAAGACGGCTACAGCCTTCGTGGCGATATTGCGGCTTGAGGATCTGGTTGTGCATCCGCAACATGAGGTATCGGAGGACGTTGTGTCCCGGAGCAGCTGACCCCACGATCCGGCGTACTTCATCCAATATGGAAAATATGTGCGGTTTGGCGGCGTTATCTGCTACGCTCTCCCTGAACGTCCTGTACCCCTTTGTGGACATGTCGACAACATCAAGGAGACTGCCCGAATTCGCCGTTAGCCAGTGCATCAAGCGACGATACTCCGCCCAGCCAGTCTTTGCCTTCACTGAGATGCCTAGGAGACGCGCGAAGTTGTCGAACTCGCACGGACGGATTGAGACCTCCCACTTGAGAATAATCGTGATCTGCATCGTCTGGCCGAGCATTTCGATCGAGTCACGGTGGAGAGTCAAGTTAGCCGCATACTTGTCAGTCATGTCGATGTCGGTGAATGCAATGATCCGGTCGAACTTGCTCACCTTGTTGATCGCGCGATAGAAGGTGACCTCGTAGAAAATGTGACCATCAACGAAGAAGGGGCGCGTCTTGTGGATGTAGTACCGATCCCGGGCCCAGCCTTCTGGCGGAGTGGACCGGGTCGCCTCAATCCTTGCAGCGATCCTTTCGTGGTACTCCCGCAGCGACGGATCGAGATCGATGGGGAATGCCTCGAGGTTCGCCAGTACCGCGACTCCATAGCAGTCGCTGAGCAAACTGCGGATGCGGAGCAAGTACTCGTAATACTTGAGCATTAACCGCTCGGACGCGTCACCGTCCAGAGTGTAATGAGATGCGCTTTTTTGGATCAGCTTGTGGAATTTTCCAAGGAAATTGAGCTTCGCGTTGCTCTTGACAAAGCCGAGTGCAGGTCCGATCGCGGGATAAATAAAGTCAGCATCGGGTGAACCCGCGTGGAGAAGGACCGCAACGCCCTCGACAAGGTTCCGGATTTGCGAGAGGACGTTTTGTGAGAGCAATGCGCGCTGATCAGCCAGCGATTCAATGTTTCGGCAGATCGCCTCGTTTGCGCCCTGAATCTGATCGCTGACTGTAGCCATTAACCGTCAACCCCCGCTTGACTGAAGATTGTTGTCTGCGCCTTCCTCATCCCGCCGGCTATACGTGGATCGTTGAAGGGCCTGAACATATGACTTGCTATTTCACAGTGAAAAGTTCAATAGTCCAGTCGCCCCCTCGATATCGCCGTTTCTTGGATGCCTATTTCGAACTAGATTGCGTGAAGATAAGTTGTTTTGTGACAAGGAGATAAGCGCGCGAAGTTCGTGGCGGCAACGATCTCCAAATTCTATTCGGGGCGACAGGACACAAGTTGAACCTTTTGCTGCCCAGATCAGCCCCTGGGGCTTGGAAACACAGATTCTGGTTTTGCGGTGACCTCATCAGTCAATTCATCAATGGGCTGCACGACGACCATCGCTCCACGATGCTTGACATGGGGTTCGCAGCAGCCGAGTGAACGGTGTCGACAACGGTCTATACTGTCGTGCCTACAAACCATTTCCCGTCAGGCTGTTCGTTGGTTCCGGATCGGTCATCATGAGTCATCCCGATTATGGTAGACTTGGCCGTGATATTCTTGAAGAACCAGGGATTGTCAATCGGAATTGAATACACATCGCTTGGGTCAATTAGAACCCGTTCCAGATTACGCACGGCTTCCTTGATCAAAACGGGAATCGCTTTACGGGCATAGCTGTCAAGAATAAGCTCCGCCACTTTGCTGAGCGGGAAGATATCGCTTGAGTGAATTCTGATCTCCACGCCGTCAACGTCTGACTCAGATCGCGTAACGACTCGCCCATGAGGATCGACTTCGAGGTGTAGGGTCACCTTGATTGAGCGGATTACTCCCTCGATGTTGGCGCCCAAGACTTCCCACTTGATACACCCAATCTTGATGCCGGCACCAGCGTGCCCTCGTATATCCCATGAAGTATCCACCGCAATGCTCTGTCCGGACCGATCGAATGAGAAGTTCTTGAGTCCAGCGTGGGCGAAGTACTCCCAGTATATTCCCCAAGCTCCTCCATTATCATTCGCCGCTACGGCGGGCATCACAGGATCAAAGACGTGTGTTTCCTCTAGGCTGCTGGGCGTAAAGAAGAAAACCTGAGGACGTTCGTCCGGCGAGTGAGGAATGGGACGAAGGGCCGTATTCTGAACGGAATACGTCGGCTTGAGTTCAAGGTACGACTTTGCAGGATCGGGATCAGGGTGAGGCGTGGCGGGCCCCGGTGAGGGCCTAATCACGGTTCCATCGCACGGCTTGCTTGGCTCCGCTTCCTCTATAACTCGCGAAGGTTGCACAACGAGATAGCTGCCTAGCTCGGTAATCTGATAAGGGGGCAGCGCGTGAAAGCTCTTGAGCGCACGCGGCAGCTGAGGAAACTCGATCGATTCAATCAACACGGCCGGGGCTTCGATTGCCGCGTTCACCTGCACCATGTACTCAAAAAGTTGGTACTGCTCCTCCGGAGTCTTATCGCCAGTGTCCGGAAAATGTTTCTCAATCAGCGTCAGGTCGAGCGTTCCTATCCGACGAAAGATCCCATCACTTTGTTTCGTGTGCAATAACCGAAGCGTGTCATTTTCGTAGGTCGCCTTGGCCCATATCTTATGAAACTCCAAAGAAAACGAGCTCAGCACGTGCGAAAAATGTCCTTGCTCATGCACATCAAATCTGATCTCAGCTCCATCGAGGCGTACATGACTGCCGGCGGCCGATGTATCAATCTCCAGTTTGGGCAGCGCGTTCTGGATTTTGGCCGTTAACGAGAGGCGAGTCGTGCGAATCGGAAGGTCCTCGGCAATCTTGCCAGACTGCATCTTTCGGATCCTCCGAACGAGCAACCTACGGAGTTGCCATAGTGAAACACCAATCGCCGCATCGCTGGGTGCGCTGCGCTCCAAGTGGTCCTGAATCTCTTTCAGCGTACTGGGCATGTGAGGTCCCCTATCTAATGACTGGGAGTATCAAGTCGTCAATCGATCACGCCTCTCCTCGGGGCACGATGCGGGTGACTGCAATAATTGGTGCGCATTCGAGTCCCAAAACTAAGGTATGTTTTCGGGGAGGCTAGCGTATTGGGCCCAAGTTGTCCAGTGCGGGCCTGTGGCGCGACCGATTTCCAAGGTTTTGGCCTCATCCGCACGCCTGTTTCATGCCAAACAGGTCCACGCCACGTCACACCCGATCCGACTGAGGTGGGCATGACGCTAACGGAGAAAGAACTTGATGCAATCCGCACGCTCGTTCGCGAGTGTAACTCCTCAGCCATTTGCAACGCCATGAGCCAGTTAAAATAGGAGTGGACTTGCGCGATGGTCTTGGTGCGGATATTCACTGATGTATGCCGCGGGAGGAGTTTCAATCACTGATCGACAGCGCGTTGTGCGGTGAGCTAACGCAGAACGACGCGAGACAACTCGCAAGACTTGAACCTGAAGTCGTCGCGCTCACATTGCTGGCGGCCAGTCGACGCATTGCCGAGCAAGACGCTCAGCTGGCTGCACTTGAAAGCAAAGATTACAGCGGGCGGACTTTGCCATCGACCCACTGAAAACAATCCTGCCGGTCGCATTGTGAGGCGCACGCTTGCCAACAGGGCGAGCTTCTATACGG
The DNA here is from genome assembly GCA_029260235.1 of Phycisphaerae bacterium. Lineage (GTDB taxonomy): Bacteria > Planctomycetota > Phycisphaerae > UBA1845 > UBA1845 > OFTM209. Next base: position 9,978 of record JAJDDP010000094.1, read on the forward strand.
AACAGCAATCAGGCGATGTCCGTGAGGGCCACGCCCGCCGCGTCCAGGAGGGCTGGTTTGTCGGCTCTGCGCCATACGGATTTCGCAATGTCCGCAAGAATGGCCTGGGTATCATCGAGGTAGAGCCGGACAATGCTGCTGCGGTCCAAAGAATCTTCCACCTTTACGCCTTTGAACCGCTCACGGTCGATCAACTGATCAATCGATTGGCAAAAGAAGGCGTCAGCTATTGTCCCTCGTCGCCGTGATTCCCACGCAGTTCGGTATACGCGATTCTGCGGGGTCGTTGCTACATTGGAGAAGTTCGGTACGGCGATAACTGGTTTCCGGGTAAACACGAGCCGATTGTTGAAAGTGCGACGTGGGACCGCGTGCAAGTGTTGTTGGGAAACAAGACGTATCGGTCGCACGAGCTAACGCGCAGACCCGACCCTCAAATGACGCCGTCCAAGGTTTCATCGGAATCGACGAATCTTGGCAATGCGTAGATCTGGATAATGGCTACGAAGTGAAACGCGAAGGATGACAGGCGAAGCTGTCCATCTGAGGTCGCGCTCATCAAGCCAGGCCCCTTTTTGCAAATCGGGGGACACCGATTTTCACGGTGAAATCCTGTCTGAGTCCAGGAAAGTTCAAATCCGGTCGCTACTGCCTTCATAAAATCTTGTTAGGCAATGATTTCTGACGCACTCGGGGCGACAAGACACCAGTTGAACTTTTCCTGGCCGGAATCCGCGTTTATGGCCCAATTATTGTCCGTCAAGGAAACCACACCATGTCGGCATTGCGATGTGTCGCCGTTGAAGCAGACAAGGTTGCCAATGATTTCAGCCGTTCATTAATCTACACCGCAAACTCGTAGTTGATGCTGGTAGAAGTCAATTCTCCTTGTCTGTCTCGACCGAGCATCGCAGATCGCGATCATTCCCTGAGACACATCGAGTAGTTTCCGGCTTTCTTCGGATAGGATCATGAACAAACTGTGGAATCCACCGCCGAAGAGCTGCACGCCAACGACTAGTCCTGATAATTGAATGTTGGCGACGACGACCATGTGCTCGTAATCCGCGATGGAGGGGAGAAACGCAGCGCAATCTGGTGGTTCAAATGCGAAACCCGGGATCGCTAAGCGCTTGATCGTTCCACGGTCTTCGCTGAACATCGCCTTTCTGCATTCAAGAATAATCGCGTCTCCAAGGACTGCGCCGCCTAAGTGCTCAAAAGCAGCTGCTACGGCAATCTTGAGCATCGCGCGTGTAAGTAATCCGGTGTCAATTTGGGCTTCAATTCGATATTCCCCTGCAAACGAAGTCTCGCCAACAAAATCGACTAGCCGTCCCTTTTTCGCCTGACCTGCAAGAAACGCCTTTAGTATCCGCTCTTCCTGCTCCGGAGAGCAGAATACTTCCACGTTACCATCGCTACTTTGCTTAATCGGCTCTTTGATGTTGACCTCAGACTCATCGGCTCGGAACTTGATCGTCGCCGGCCTCCCAGACGGAATGTGGATAGCCGAGGCTTCCCAGATAGGCTCGCCGTTACGAGACCGTATGCCGTGCAGGAGTCGTAGCCCTTGGATCATCGGGCTAGAAATCAGTTTTGCGTCAAGGCGCGTACCGAGATCGCTATTGGCAACTTTGGAAACCCGTATCGAATAATCGAGGCCCCCTCCAATGGCGTGGGGGAATATGTGCTCGTCCGTGAAATCTGAATCCTGAACGATCTCTCCGGAGTATGGACATGTACTTGACATTGCTCGTCTCCGACTTTCACCAACCTAATTCTCACGTCAGATATCGCCTTCATCAAACCCGACCGAAGAGGAGGGGTAGTGCCCACCAAATCACGGATACCCGATAGTGTCCTTTAGTATGACCAAGAATGCCAGAGCGATAGTTGATCCGAACCGATTCCCAAGCACCATGCAAAGTGGGGAATCACGCCAAAGAATGGGATCAGAAAAGGGCCGCAGTTCGGACAACATGGCATTGGCATGAACCTGTCTCCTGTTTTGCCTTCACCCGTGGTCACGCGCCTCTCGACGACCGGG
>JAJDDP010000095.1 GCA_029260235.1 Phycisphaerae bacterium
GCTGAATGGCTGCTTTGTAGTCGCAGATGCCTGCGAATGCACGCCGCGCCATCACACAGCTAGATATTCTGCGACGAGCTAAGTCAGTGGTATAATCTGTGGTGATGGCTACGCGAGATCCATCTTATCCCCTGACTGACCCGCTCTACTGTCCGAGCTGCGGGTATGACCAGCGGGGATTGCCCATGGATTCGCGCTGCCCCGAATGCGGCGACGACCAAGCCCCGCTTCAGGCGGCAGCGGCCAACCAGTGGGTTGACCATGCCCTGGTCGACCTCTGGGGCATTGCGGTCCTGATGATCGTCGGGTGGATCATCGCCGGCATCTCCTGGGTATTCGCTGCATCGATGCACCCGATGCTTGGGATGATGGTCGCCGGCGTGGCCCTCCACATGTTGGGCTCGATGGTGTGGTTCGCCGCAACCGCATTCCGGTTCTTCAGGCAGAGGCGTCAACCCAATTTCAAGAACGTAGCCACCTGGCGCAGCAGTCAACTCATCCGATGGCTGGTTTTCGACTTAGCCCTAGTTCTTCCAGCGATTGGCTGGGCTATCTTCCGGATGGTATGACCGCATGACGCCTGCACCAGCCAATGAAACTAAACCTGCCTTAACTTGCGATTCAACTGTCACGGACAGTCAATCGGCTGATTCATACCCCACCGACCAAGCGGTCTATTGTCCGAACTGTGGATATGATCTTCGCGGTACTAGCATCGATGGCCCATGTCCCGAGTGCGGTAGGGCACCAAACTTTGAGGTGGTAAAGAGAAATCTGCGAGCCTGGATTGATTTTATTTGCACGTCGTTTCGAGGTCTTGAGAAGGGCGCTGTGGCGGTGGCGGCCTTCATTCTCTTGGCACCGGCGCTCAGTTTCTTGAACGACGGCTGGGTACTGTTGCGGTCAATGATCGCGCTCTTGCTCGTCGCAGGAATCGTAGGCGCTCCCTTGTTGCTGTTTGGCTATGCCTCATTGACCTGGGAGGTGCTGAAGCATCAGCGCGGGTTTGCTTTCCGCAGCCTGGAAAGTTCCGACAGGAAGAGACTGCGCCGTGCTCGTTATCGCTGCGGGGCCTTGTTGCTTGTCCTAGGATTTGGAACCGTTGTAGCTTTGGATCTTGAGATTGACTTGCTGAAGATGTGGTCCAGCTGACATGGATGGCTCTATGGATCCTACCCAAGCCGAAGAGCCCCAAGATGCCTTGACCGGCGATACAATCCTCACAGGCAGTCCATCGATCGATTCATACCCCATCGACCAAGCGGTCTATTGTCCGAACTGTGGATATGATCTTCGCGGCACTCGGGTCGATGGCCTCTGCCCAGAGTGCGGGCTGCTGCCGAACCTGCTGGCTGTGATGGCTGAATTGAGGAGATGGTGCGCTGACAAGAAGAAGGCGTTTCGCAGTACCGCTCGCATGGCTGTTGGGGCTGGCGCCTTCTTTCTGTTGGGCACAGGAGCAATTTGGTCATTCGAAAACCAGAGGCTTCTAAGTGCCCTCGTTGGCATGTTGGTTCTAAGCGTCGCGGCAATGGGCGTACCGCTACTGATATTTTCTTACGCGGTGCTGACCATTGATGTCTTAGCCCATCGCCGTTCGTTCGCTTACCGCAATCTGGCTCAGACGCACAAGAGTCGTGTCTATTGGGCTTGCCTACTGTGCGGATCAGCATTTATCCCAATTGGTCTTGGGCTTGCTGGTTTGTTCGTTGTGTTGTTGTAGCCTTCAGCGGCCGTCTTGGTGCTTTCTCAGGGGATGTGCGTATGAGTCCAGCGTCGGCCGACAGGTCCCGGACTTCTGAATCCGCCATAGCGGACTGCCGGCCGGCTGATTCATACCCCACCGACCAAGCCGTCTACTGCCCAAACTGCGGCTACGATTTGCGCGGAATTCGAGTCGATAGTCTCTGCCCCGAGTGTGGCCAAGCTCCAAACCTGCCTGCGGTCATGGCGGATTTGGAGCAGTGGTGTGGGGAGGCGGCTGGGCATCTTCGAGGTACGACTCGCGTCGTGGTGGTGCTTGCGGTGGTTTCTTTCTTAGGGCCTGCGGCATCAGCGTTGCTTGGAGAATATGAACTCCTCCGAATTATTCTTAGGTTGCTGCTGCTCAGCGGGGTACTCGGTGTGCCCCTGCTGATGTTCTCTTACGTTGTCCAGGTCAAGGACGTGCTTACTCATGAGCGCTCATTTGCCTATCGCAACCTATCCAGTACATACAAGAGTCGGGTTCAGCTAGCCCGTCTGCACTGCGGGTTATCCTTCTTGTTGATTGTCTGGGGTTTGGTCGTGGGTTCGTCTATCGCGTTCTTCATCAATTGACCAGAGCTTCCGCGAGTGTCAATTGCGGGGGTCTGAGCGCGTCGATTCGATAACTCGGCAAATCTCGTCTAGATCATCACCGACTGAAATGGGTTGATTCGCCAAGCTACCGGCCGGCGTGGAGGGTTTGGGCCATTGGACTGCTTTGGTGTCGATACCGGTGTGGTATCCAACCGTCGCGTCGGGATCTTTGAGGCTGTGGCCTGTTAGAATGCAGACGACCCGTTCGTCAGTCCCAATGACGCCTTCATCTCTGAGCAGGCGCAGACCAGCCAGGGATGCGGCACTGGCTGGTTCGCAGCCATAGCCGTGTCGGCCTATCAGAGCTTTGTGCTCTAGGATCGTTTCGTCATCAATTTGTCGAACCAAGCCGTTGGTGCAGTGCAGCGTACGGAGGGCTTTGGTCAAGTTGACGGGTCGGCCTATCTCGATGGCACTGGCTATCGTTTGCGCCCGCCAGCCTGATTCTTTGTGCCGGCTGTAGTGCTCATCGATCACCGCACTTTCGATGCGGCCTTCCTGCCACTCCAGTTGATATTCGTTGACCAAGGTGCAAAGCGTGTTGGCCCCGGCAGCGTTGATGATGGCGATCCGCGGTATCCGATCGATGAGGCCTAGCTGGTGCAGTTCGGCGAACGCTTTGCCAAAGGCACTGCTGTTGCCCAGGTTGCCGCCCGGCACGATGATCCAATCGGGCACCTCCCAGCTAAGCCCCTCAAGAACGCGGTACATGATCGTCTTCTGGCCTTCCAGCCGAAACGGGTTCACCGAATTCATCAGGTAGATCTTCAACTTCTCAGCCACGTCGGCGACGTTCCGCATGCAGGCGTCGAAGTCTCCAGCGATCTGCAGGGTGGTGGCCCCATAGTCGAGGGCTTGGGACAATTTGCCGTAGGCGATCTTCCCACTGCCGACGAACACGATCGCTTGGACTGCCTTGTCGGATGATTCCGAGAGCACGCTAGCAAACATTGCCATCGACGCGCTGGTATTGCCAGTTGAGGCACACGCTACCCGCTTTCGATTCAGCATCCGGGCAACGGTAAACGCAGCGGCCATCCCGTTGTCCTTGAAGCTCCCCGAGGGGTTGAAGCCTTCATATTGAAAGAACAGCGAACCGGACTTCATCCCCAACCGCCGGGCGATGGCATCGACTTGCTGCAAGGTCGTTCGACCCTCGCCGATGGTGGCTAGGTCGCTCAATCGGGCGAAGGGCAATAGTTCACGAAATCGCCACACACCGCTGTAGTCTGCCCGAGATTCGAGCGATCGGCCCGACGAGGCCCATCGCTTGGCGAAGAAGGATAGAGAATCCGGCACCGGCACCTTGTCCCAGTCGTAGCCGACGTCCAAGAGCGAGCCGCAACCGCTACAGGCAAAGAGAACCTCATCGACCGCGTAGGTCGAGCGGCAGTCAGGGTTGATGCATTGTTGGAAAGCTTCTGTGCTCATGTTGGGTGAGATTCGCTAGGGCTGGGGTTCACTTCCCGTTTTTTGGCGTTGAGATTCGCGGTCGAGGATGCGCTGTTCTTCGGTTGTTAACGATTCCGTGCCCGACGCGCTGATCTTACGCAAGATTGCATCCACATGTACATGGTGTTCTTCCAGCTCAAGCAGTTCTTCAGCCTCCTTGAGGCGGGCACGTTCGATCCGTCGCCGCTCGAAGAACCCTGGCTTGTGCTCCTTGGTCTCGCCGCGTTCCAGTGAGGTATACCCTTGCGAGAAATCATACCCGAACTCATTCTCGTCACTGAAGATCCCGGCCTTGATTTGCTGCCTCTGCTGGTAGCAGGTGAGATATCCAAACATAGCGATAAAAAGCAGCAAGGTCTGCCCAGTGGCTAAACCCAGTAACGCAAAGGCGATTGCCCCAACCATCCCCACGCCAGTCGCAATCTTGGTGGCTTCGACGTAGCCACGAGAAGGCCAAAGCATGCATTGTAGCACCCTGCCGCCATCGAGCGGAAACACCGGCGCTAGATTGAACAGCAACAGGACATAGCTGATCCGGAAGAGGATGACTAGCCACAGTTGAACTTCCGACGCGACAGTTGGCCCTGAACCGAATGGGTTCCAGGGAACCGCCCAAATGCTGCCGGACATCAAGACGAGGGTGACTGAAATGACGGCGCAGATAATGACATTGACCATCGGGCCAGCCACCACCATTATCAAATTCGCACGCGGCGAGTGTGGAGTGGACACCGAAGCCAGCCCACCTAAGGGCCAAAGCAGGATTTCGCTCGCCTCGCCGCCGACCCGTCGGGCGCCCCAGCAGTGCCCAAACTCATGCAGCAGCACCACCAGGAACAAGATTGCAGCAGTGCCTAATCCATACCCAGCCGCAGACAGGCGAGCACCCTCTGCTGCGCCACTCACGCTGGTGAATACCAAATAGGCAGCCCCAACGATAAAAAAGAGGTGCAGTTTGATGCGGATCCCGAACAGGCTGCCCACGCCGAGCGACCAGTTGATTGGGTTGTCCATCTGGCTGGAGCTCATGCTGATTGCATTCTCTTAGAGCCGTGCCCTCTGCCGCGCACCTGTGGTGGCGTGCTACAGTCGATCAACGCGACTTGCACCTTGTTCTTCACGCTGCTGGCGCTCTGTCGCTTGCGTCAGCGCTTTCCGCTCGCTCGATGAGAGGCTGTGAAGCCCTCCATCGTAGACCTTTGCCAACAGTTCATCGATCAAGGCGGCATCGGCTTTGCGACTTTGCATCTTTCGTTGCCAAGCACCAGCGCCCTGTCGGACCTGCCTCTTTCCTCTGCCGGCTCCGGCGAACATGCGCGATCCCTTGGTCGTCCACCAAAGATCCCCGATACGGGCGTACCAGACCCCAAAGGCAAGGCCAGCCAAGTGGCAAGCATCGCCGCCGTAGTTGTTGCCCTGCTGGGCGATCTTGAGCACATAGCCAGCAGCCAAGACGATAGCCAGCGTTCGCATCTGCACAGGAAGTATTCCCCAGATGTAGATTTCCATCCGCGGAAACAAGGCGGCGCATCCACCCAAGAGGCCGAGCACGCAACCGGATGCGCCAATCGCAAATGCATCCGATCGAATCCAGCCGGCGATAGCCATCATGGCCAGGAACAAGTTTCCGCACACGCCGGCGATTGTATAGATGGTAAAGAACTTTCGACTTCCCCATGTTCGTTCCAACATCGGGCCAAAGACGTACAGCCCGAACATGTTGAACAAGAGGTGCATCAGGCTGGCATGGAGATACTGCGAGGTGAGCAGGCGCCACACTTGGCCGTGTAAGACGGCGTCTGTCTGCATGGCGCAGGAGAGGAAGAACTCTTGGTTCTTGCCGAGAAAGAAAAAGATTGCAACGTTGATGGCGATCAGAATGGTCACCACTGACCAGTGGCCGCCGGTTGCGCGCATCCCGCCACCAAACATTCTCCCGCCTCCGCCGCGCGGTGGTGATTGTGCGTAGTCGCGATCCTGCCAGCCCATTAGTTGGTTGCTCCCTGTCGCATCAAAAACGTCCCCAGGCCCGCGATGGTCTTGGCGTCCTCGAATACTCCATCGACCAGCATCTGCCTTACTTGCTCAATCGTATGGATGCAAACTTCGATTTCCTCACCCTCGTCCAGATTTTGCTGCGTCGGCGTCAAACCGCTCGCGACAAAAACATACATTCTTTCGGTGCAGATTCCGGGGCTACTGTAAAAAGCGCACAGCGGTTCAATTTGTGCCGCCTGGAATCCGGTTTCTTCTTCCAGTTCGCGTCCAGCACACGCCTCAGGGGCCTCGCCGACTTCGAGGGTTCCAGCGGGAAGTTCCAGCAGCTCGGTACGCACTGCCAATCGGTGGTTGCGAATCAGCACCATGCGGTCGTCGCCCAAGAGCGGGATAATCACGGCTGCTCCACCGTGGACGACAACTTCATGCTTAACCAATCGGCCATCCGGGCGGGTAAAGGCCCGCTCTTCCACTGAAAATACGGTTGCGTTTAGCAAGGTTCGATTTGCTTCCATGCCGACGATTCCCATCCTGGCGTTGTTTGATCTCGATTTTGCTCTGGCCAATCAGGCGATTATAGGTCGGCCCCAACCGCATCGCAATTGCACCGGGGAGGCAAACTGCTTGTCGTAGGGCAGCGAGGCCCATATCATTCGCTAACTTATGGTCGATCCGTTGGTAACGTCGGGGCGTCGAACCGGAAACCTGAATGAAAAAACGCGTCATCATCCTTGGTTCGACCGGCTCGATCGGTCTTAGCACCCTGAGTGTGCTTGAGGATTTGAGGCCCGATTTTGAGGTTGTCGGATTGGCGGCTTGCAAGAGCGGTAAGGTCGTGGCAGAACAAGCCCGATACTGGTCGCCCAAAGCAGTGGCCATCATCGATGATCAGGCCGCTGGCGATGTTCAGGCAGCCGGTCAAGGGAATTGGGATGTCTTTACCGGACCCCAAGCCCTGACCCAGCTGGTCGATTCGGTCGAGTGCGACATCGTGGTCGCCGCTGTGGTGGGGGCGGCTGGACTGCCGGCTGTGTTTCGGGCGGTAGAACTGGGGCGGCGTGTCGCCCTGGCGAACAAGGAGCCGATGGTGGTGGGCGGGGCGCTCCTGTTGCCCTTGGCCAAGAAGAGCGGAGCAGAGATTCTGCCAGTCGATAGTGAGCATTCCGGCGTTTTCCAGGCCATGCTGGCCGGTCGCCGCGAAGAGATTCGCAAGGTTTACTTGACTGCTTCGGGCGGACCCTTTCGGACTTGGTCATCCGAGCAGATGAAGATGGCGACCCTGGAGAATGCGCTGAACCATCCTACATGGAAGATGGGTCCAAAGATCACCATCGACAGTGCCACCTTGATGAACAAGGCCCTGGAAATCATCGAAGCTCATTGGTTGTTTGGATTTGAGGCGGATCAGATTGGCGTTCTCATCCATCCCGAATCGGTGATCCACGCCTTGGTTGAGTATGCCGATGGATCAGTCATCGCCCAGATGGGGGCACCGGATATGCGGACTCCGATTCAATATGCTCTGACTTATCCAGAGCGCAGGCCCTGCTCAGCCGCACAACTGGATTTTGCCACCCTAAGCCGGCTGAATTTCGAGCCGCCTGATTTGGGGAGGTTTCCAGCAATCCGGTTGGCGTATGAAGTCTTGAAGCAGGGGGGGCTGGCGGGTGCTATTCTAAACGCTGCCAACGAGGCAGCGGTGTCCCTATTTCGTAATGGGGACATCGGTTTTTCTGAAATCGTAGAGCGAACCGAGCAAGTGCTGGTGAGGCATGAGCCAATGGCGAATCCGACTTTGGATGATCTGTTGGCAGCCGACCGCTGGGCTCGAGAAGAGGTTAGTCGATGCATGAGTTGTTGATGCAGCCGTCCCAGGCTTTGTTGGCCGTGGGTATTCTGGACATCTTGGGTGCGATTGTTCCCTACCTGCTGATCTTCTTTGGATTCAGCGCGGTGATCTTCGTGCATGAGTTAGGCCACTTCGCGGTGGCTAAGTGGTGTGGCGTGCGGGTTGAGAAATTCTGCATCGGGTTTGGTCGCGAGTTGTTCGGCTTCTCCCGGGGCGAGACCCGCTATGGCTTCAATCTCCTGCCGCTGGGCGGCTACGTCAAAATGCTGGGCCAGGAAGACTTCGAGATCGACGCCACCGGAGAGCTTCAGCACAAGGAAGATCCCCGATCATTCGCCAACAAAACTGTGGCCCAGCGCATGCTCATCGTCAGTGCCGGCGTGGTGATGAATGTCATCTTTGCAGCCCTGCTCTTCATGGTCGTGTTCATGGTGGGTACGCAGGTGTTGGTGACTGAAGTTGGTTTCGTCATGCCCAATAGCCCAGCGGCCATCGGTGGGTTGCAAGTCGGCGACAAGGTGATCGGCATCAACGGAGAAAAGATCAACGAATTCAACGAAATCAACATGGCTATCATGCTGGCTGAACCGTTCAAAGCGCTGGATTTCGAAGTCGAGCGCGATGGCCAAGTCAAGCATCTCAAGCTAGTACCAGAGAACAACGAAGAGCGCAACGTCCTGATGGTCGGCATGGGGCCAGCCTTCACCCGGCTTATCGTGGCTACGCCAACTGCAATCGATCCTAGCCATGAAGATCTTCCCCGGGTTGGCGATAAGATCTGCGAACTCAACGGGCAAGAAGTCAACGACGACAACGCCAACGAAATGTTCTTCGCCATCATCAACAATCCAGAACGAAGACCCGAGGTGATCGTCGAACGCTTGGAGGATCCAGAGAATCCTGATTCCAAGGTCAAGCGCGTCAATGTCGAGATCTCGCCGACCATACGGCTCTATCCAAGCGATCCAACCAGCAGGAACTTGATTAACGTACTGGGTTTCTCCCCAATGATGCGATTCGAGTTCGTAGAGCCCGGTGGTCCTGCGGACAAGGCCGGTATCAAGTCCGGTGATGTTGTCACCAAGATTGGAGACATTGAGTTTCCATCGATGTTTGAGATCGCAGACACAATCCGCAGTTCATGCATGGAATCCAATGGAAGTGGCCCGGACGATTTCGAGTATGTCGAAAACGACATCTCTATCACACTTCTTCGGGTTAATGAGGCCAAGCCGATCGAGACCGTTCTTCGCCCAAAAGTGCGAAAACACATGTTCAAGCGAAACTCTTTTCCAAGAATTGGAGGGAGTTATGACCAGATCGCCGACAACTTGCTCCGCGTCAGCCGTGCTGTCGCCGAAGTTGATGGCGTAGCCACCCCAGCTGCCAAGGCGGACATATTGCCAGGCAGCCAGCTTGAGAAAATCAACGATACGCCGCTAGCCTCTTGGGTTGATTTGGTTGACGCCTTCCACAAGCATGCTGGTTCAACCGTGCAGCTCTCCTATCTCGATCCCGATGGTGTAGCCAAGTCGATTGACTTGGATATTCCCTTGAGCCTTCGATCAAAACTTGGCCTCGGCGTGGTATCGACCATCCTCTCGGTTGACGGAGACGAAACCGTCGAGGTGGAATTTAAGGGCAAGAAGCGCAGAACGGCGGTTTCGCACTGGTTTGGACTCAAGACCAAGTTGGCCCAGTGCGTGGGTCAGACGGTCGCGGTTCGGTACATTGAGGGCAAGTTCGGCGAGCCTAAAACTGCCCAGGTTGAGATTTCAGCCGACATGGTGGATCCGTGGCTTGGCAGGGTCGATTACATGCCCAATGTCCAGACCGCACAGGCCCGACGGATGTTTCAGACCAGCAATCCGATCGAAGCCATCGGCATCGGCGTCAGAAAGACCTACTACTTCGTGCTGAACGTTTACACCACCATCGAGCGCATGGTGTTTACCCGAAGTGTCGGGGTCGAGCATCTCTCCGGTCCTGTCGGGATCGTGAAGCTCGGAAGCGATATTGCCAGCGCTGGGTTCACTCAACTGCTGTTCTTCCTAGCTATCATCTCAGCCAACCTAGCCGTCATCAATTTCTTGCCCCTGCCTATCGTGGATGGTGGGCTGATGGTCTTCCTGTTGATTGAGAAGATCAAGGGGACACCGGTTAGCATCAAGACGCAGGTGGTGACCCAGGTCATCGGCGTTGTCCTGATCATCGCTGCCTTCGTGTTCGTGACCATTCAAGACTTGCAACGGATGTTCGGTTGATCAGTTCTTGGTGCTTATTGCACTTCGGCGGGTTGGGAACTGGCGTGGGTTGCTGCGGTGATTCTGGCCAGCGCCTCACGCGCGTAATCGGCGACCCGCTTGTCTTTGGGCCAATCTATCTTCTGGGCTGGGAATAGTACCGCTGCGGCTCCACGAGCGGATCGTTCGCCAGCGGTGGGCGTACCCACAATAGAATCATCCGCTAGGCATGTCGTCAGGGCATCGATGGCTTGGGTATTCTCCAGGTCACCCAGCGTTTCAATGATCTGAGCCCGAACCGAACTCGAGGCGTGCCTGGCTAGGTTGTCCAGCAGCACGCGGATCGCACCCTCAGAGCCGATCAGAGACAGGCCTTCTGCCGCAGCCGACGCGGTGCTGGCATCTTCTTGGGCTATCAACTTCTGAAGGGGTTGCAGCTGGTATCGCCTACCAAGGGCGCGGATGGCTTCACGCCGGATTTCTGGATCGCTGTCGGCAGCTGCTCCTTCCAGCAAGGCGACTACAGCTTCAAAGTCGAGTTGCTCAAGGATCACCAATCCGTAAGATCGCATCGCAGATTCCCGATGCCGCAGCAAGCGTTCTGCAGAAGGCAAGCTTCGATCACCGAGACTGACCAGGAGGGCCAGGTAGCGGGCTTTCTCTTCGAGCTGGGTTTCAGCGGCGAGCTTGTGTTCCCACCAGCGGGCACGGATTTGATGCCGGCCAATCACAACCGCCGCCCACATCGCAACCATCAGACCGATGATCAGCACCATTCGCTTATTCGGGCGGGCTGGAGTTTGGGTTACCACGGATGTGTACTCCAAGAAAAAACCACCCGTCAGAGGGTGGTTGAGGAGTCAAGACGATTGGGCAAGACACTGCGTCAGAATGACCAAGCTTAGGCAGCTGCCTTAGGCTGATGATTCTTGGCGATCTCGACGATTGCGTTGAAGGCATCGGCATCGTGAATAGCCAATTCGCTCAGCATCTTTCGGTTCAGCTGAATGTTGGCAGCTTGGATACCGCAAATGAACCGGCTGTATTGAATACCCTGCGATCGACAAGCTGCGCTGAGTCGGGTGATCCACAGCTTGCGGAAGTCACGCTTGCGTGCCCTGCGATCACGATAGGCAAAGACACCACTCCGAATGACGGCTTCCTTGGCGGATCGATAGAGTTTGCTACGGGCGCCACGGTACCCCTTGGCAGCCTTGAATAAGCGAACCTTACGTCGGTGGCGAGCTGCGCCTGACCTGGCTCTGGGCATAATATGAACTCCTGTTTGCTAGTCAGCCCTGTCAAGTGAGGGATGAAGTTTAGCCACCAACAGCTACGAGTACTCTCTTGGCAATAGCGCCCGAGAGGAAGCACGGCTTGCGTGCACGTCGGGTGCGATTCCCGCTCTTGCCGCTCATCAAGTGACCAGCGAATGATCTCTTGTAGCGGACCTTCCCCTTGGCCGAGACTTTGACCCGCCCCTTGAGGCCTTTATGTGTTTTCATCTTGGGCATGGATGCCCCCTTTGCGATGTCTAAAAAGTACCGAAACCACGGAGTATAGCGTCCTGGGCTACTTCTTCAAGCCCTTTATTGCTCGATTATGCCAGTTTTTGGGCACCAGGACCGCGTCGGCTAGCTTGCAGGGCTAGGTTGAAGCCGGGCTGACTGACGTTCGCGGAGGGCGTTGAATTCATCGGCGGATACCATTTTGACTTCGATTTTGCTCCCCACCCGCACAGCGATCATTCTCGAATCGCGCCGGAAGATCTGTCGGATCGAATCTGAGTAGGCCACCAGAAGATCCTCCGGCAGGCCGCGGAGGCGAATCGCTTCGTCAGATTCAAGATAATGAAAATCCGCGAGGTCAGGAGACAAGCCTTGGTCGCCAGGATGAGCATGGGGGGGGTAGGAAAGCGGCACGCTGTTGGATTCTTCAAATATCGAGATTAGCCCCGCGATGTTTTGCTCGAACCGTTGGGCAGCTTCCGCAGAGTACTGGCGATTGCGGAGCATGACGGCAGCCCAGCAGATGAGGATGCCGCTCAGGAGTAGGGGAATACCGCTTCTTAGCAACGTCCTGCGGCGTCGCTGTTCGAGACTGCGGGCTACCCGCTCAGGATTGTTCGGCGATGAATTGGTAGCTGGTTGCAACGGTGCCGCCCTCCTCGTGCCTCAACAGGAGCGATGCCCAGGGTGATGGGACGCATCAATCAACGGTCAATCCAGTGTATCTTCGCAGAAAGGTGCCTTACGCGGCTCTAAATGTCGTCGTCCTCGTCATCGAAGGGGTCCAAAGCCGTCTGGTCCGCGCTCGACGCCAAGGCTTCCAATGCGCTGATCGGATCAAGGTCGTCATCTGATATGGGGCCTGAATCGTCGGCATTAGCCGTTGTGGTCTTGGTCCGCAGCTTGGTCTTGACGGGCTTGATCTCGGCAGGTTGGCCATCGATCTGGACCGTAAATACGACCGGGCCAAACACGACATGGTCACCCGCAGCCAGCTTGTGCATTGTTATGCGTTGGTTGTTTACGAACGTCCCGTTGGCGCTGGCCAAATCCTTCAGAACGACGCCGTCCTCAACAGCCCGAAATTCTGCGTGTCGGCGAGAGACTTCAGCCACGGGGATGCGGATGCCGCAATCCTCTTTGCGTCCCACGGTCGTGACACCTTTGCCAACGGGGAAGCTGCGCTCGTCGCCATTTTCTCGAAACATGACCAGTCTGACGTCCATCGTACCCTTCCAAAATCCGAGTCTGACGACGTGTGGCGCCCGGGCCGGGTGTTGGTCGAAGGCGCGGCCAATCCGTCCAGGCCAGCCTCGGAGATCCCGGCGGCGAAACAGCGTGTTTACCTGCCTCGCCGGTGCCACTCATTTCGTGCTATTCTACCACGGATGAGCGAACGGACAACAGTTCAGCAAGGGCTTTACGTCCATGTCCCCTTTTGTGAGACAAAGTGCGGTTATTGTGACTTTTATTCGGTGCCCGCCGCGGGTCGAGATATGGGCCCGCTGGTGGATGCGTTGGTGCAGGAACTGTCTGTCCGCGTTCCCCCGGCTGACGGTGGGGTGACCACGATTTTCGCAGGCGGTGGAACCCCTACCCTGCTCGGGGCAGAGGATCTTTCCAGATTGATGGCCCCTCTCAAGGAGGTCGCCTCCTGCGCAGGCTGCGTCGAATTCACAGTAGAAGCCAACCCGGCGACCTTGGATGCAGCCAAGGCCAAGATTCTTGTCCAGGCTGGCGTGGACCGTCTTTCGCTCGGGGCCCAGTCCTTCCATCCATCCGAACTGGCCGTGCTGGAGAGGATCCACAGTCCAGACGACATCGCCCCAGCTGTCCGCATTGCTCGGGATTTTGGCATCGATCGGCTGAACATTGACCTGATTTTCGGCATTCCCGGGCAAACACTGGCCTCCTGGGCGGCATCACTGCGCCAGGCACTCGATCTCAATCCTGACCACCTTTCCCTGTATGGATTAACTTACGAACCTGGGACCCCGCTGACCCATCAACGAAATCGAGGCAGGGTCAAACCTTGCGATGATGGCCTAGAAGCCGACATGTACTTGGCTGCCGGTGAGCTTCTCGCTGACAACGGGTTTGAGCAGTATGAAATCAGCAACTATGCCAAGCCCGGGCAAGAGTGTAAGCACAACTTGCTTTATTGGAGCAACGCTCCCTACATCGGCGTTGGACCCTCCGCGGTGGGGTCAGTTGGTGGAGTTAGGTACCGCAACGTGAACGACGTAGGCCGATACACGCGAGCTATCCTCGAGGACGGCGACGCAGTTACTGAGACCGAGAAAGTTTGCGGGAAAGTGTTGGCAGCCGAGACGGCCATGTTGCGTTTGCGGCTGAGTGAGGGCATCGACTGCGAAGAGTTCGAACGTCACACTGGATTCGATCCGAAGGCGTGTTTTGCGGCCTCGATTCAGCAGTACCAGGAATTGGCCCTGATTCAGAAGGGCACCAATCAGATTGCGTTGACTCCCAAGGGCCGCCTCTATGCCGATACCATCATCACGGATTTTATGGCTGAATTGGAAAACTCCGCAGAATGCAAGAGCGTGCCCCTCCGTCTTCTGCCGGGTTGATCTGGCGATGATGGAATGCAGAGACGATATGAATGCGGTGAACACGATACGGCGGATATGCGTATCCTAAGGCGAAATTGTCGGTTCAGTAAGATCCTCGTAGCACAGGAGATGGTCGATGCAGACGGTGTTGGTGACCGGGGCGGCGGGTTTCATCGGGTCGCACGTTTGCGAAGCATTCTTGGCTAATGGTTGGCAAGTAAAGGGCTTGGACTCGTTCGATCCCTTCTACGATCCAGCCGCCAAGAGAAGGAATCTTGAGGGGTGCCAGTCGAATAAGAGGTTTTCGCTCACCGAAGGCGATATTCGCGATTCGGCTGCGGTGACAGCAGTATTGGTGGGTGGGGCGGATGTGATTATCCACTTGGCGGCAAGAGCGGGCGTCAGGCCTTCGATCGAACAACCGCTCGTTTATCAAGATGTGAATGTCAACGGAACCTGCGTCTTGCTCGAGGCTGCCCGGCGGCTGGGGATTGAGCGGTTCGTGTTCGCTAGCAGCTCCAGCGTCTACGGCAACAACAAGAAGGTTCCCTTCTCAGAAAGGGACAACGTCGATTTTCCCATTTCGCCCTATGCTGCGAGCAAGAAAGCCGGCGAACTGCTCTGCCACACTTATCATCACTTGTTCGGCATCAACATCACTTGCTTGCGGTTCTTCACCGTTTACGGCCCTAGGCAGCGACCTGATTTGGCCATTCATAAGTTCACCCGCTTGATCGAAGCGGGGGAGTCGATTCCGGTATTTGGAGACGGGAGCATGATGCGGGACCACACCTTCATCGACGACATCGTCGCGGGCGTGGTGGCTTCGGCGAAGCGCTGTCAGGGATACCAGATTTATAACATCGGTGAATCCGAACCAGTTTCGCTGAGTGACCTAATCGCCGCCATTGAGGCGGCACTGGGTAAGAAGGCGGTGATCGAGCGACTTCCGCTTCAGCCGGGTGACGTGCAAAAGACCCACGCCGATATCGATTTGGCCAGGAGGGAACTGGACTACGAACCGCGCACATCCTTGGCCTCAGGGCTGAAAGCGTTCGTTGATTGGTATGGTGGGCAGCAGATGGCCAGTCCCGGTTGATGTGGCGCAATGGCATTGGTTCTCGGTGTTGGCTCCGCAAGAGCTGCGGCAAGCGAATCAATCATATAGCAGCTCGGAAATCGAACCTGGAGCGGCAAGAAACTGGTCATCTGGCCAAGGGCGAAGGCCGATAACAACCTAACCACGCCCGGCGCGGGCGTCTGGGGATGCGTTTGGAGTAGCCTTGCTCGACTGATTCTTGTGCTCTACGATGCGTGGCTTGGCAGGCTGTTTGAAACCACCACGACTTGATCTGTGAGGAAAGTAATGAAGGCATTGATAACCGGCGGTTCAGGGTTCATCGGGTCACACTTGGCTGAGCGACTGCTTGGCCAGGGCTATCACGTGACCGCTCTGGACAATTTGAGTACCGGCGATATCCGGAATTTGGACGGCGTGATCGATAACCCCAATTTTCGCCTAGTCGTGGATGACGTCCGCAATTCTGAGACCTGCCACATTCTCATTGAGCAGTGTGACGTAGTCTTCCACCTGGCCGCAGCAGTGGGTGTGCAGTTGATCGTCGATCAGCCGGTCCACACCATCGAAACGAACATTCGGGGCAGTGAGGTCGTACTTGAGATAGCCAACAAATTCCGCCGCAAGGTGCTGATCGCTTCAACCAGCGAGGTGTACGGGAAAAGCGAGAAGGTTCCTTTCGAGGAAGATGATGACACGGTGCTAGGCTCGACGAAGTATTCTCGATGGGCCTACGCGTGTTCCAAGGCCATCGACGAGTTTCTCGCCTTGGCCTACCACCAGAAGAACGGTTTGCCGGCCGTTGTAGTGCGATTGTTCAACACGGTTGGTCCGCGTCAGACAGGCCAATACGGCATGGTGATCCCGCGGTTTGTGGAACGTGCGCTTCGGAATGAGCCGATTC
Organism: Phycisphaerae bacterium; assembly: GCA_029260235.1. GTDB lineage: Bacteria > Planctomycetota > Phycisphaerae > UBA1845 > UBA1845 > OFTM209. The sequence continues at coordinate 15,946 of JAJDDP010000095.1, forward strand.
AGATTTACGGCACGGGCAAGCAAAGCCGCTGTTTCGGCTATGTCGGCGACGTCGTCGGCTGTCTGATTAATTTGATGAATTGCGAGAACGCCCCGGGCAGAGTCTACAACATTGGGGCGACCGAAGAAATTAGCATCGAGGGGTTGGCTGACAAGATCATCGAATTGTCCGGTAGCAAGAGCGAGAAGCAATTCCTCTCTTACGAGGAAGCCTACGGGCGATCGTTTGATGACATGATGCGGCGGGTGCCTTGTCTGGATAGGGTCAACGGAATGGTGGGATATGAACCCAAGACGAGGTTGACCGAAATCCTTCAGTTGGTCATCGATGAGAAAAGAGCTGCTCTTGCCACGTAGGTTGATGGCAGCGCGACCGAGGCTCATCTCCCATTCAAGTGGAAGACGTTCGGGATGAAATTGCTGGTAACGATGGCCGTCCCTTCAAGGGATTTGGCAGGCATGGCTGAAGGCCATGAAGGAACCTCCTTCGTCGGTGCACGCATCGAGATCATCGACTGGGAAACCAAGCAATGCGCAAAGACAATCGACTACACACCACCAAGTGAGAATCTTGGTGAAGGGTGCAGCGTTCGGTTTACGGGGGGCTGTCCGTTCCAGGGCCAGTGGCTGCAGACCTCCGGCACAGAACTGGTGATCTACGACCTCAAAGACTGGTCGGTCAAGAAGGTCATCTCTCATCCCAGCTTCCATGACCTGCATGGCGCTGCGGTCCTCGGTGAAGAGATCGTACTTGTCAACACTGGGTTGGAGATGTTCCAGATCCTGGACGCCGAGGGGAATATCGTTCGTGAAGTGAATCTCGCCTCTCTAGCCACCTGGGAGCGGTTTGATCGCAGCGTCGATTATCGATCTGTTGCAAGCACAAAGCCCCACGAAGTCCACGTGAACCACGCATTTCGCATTGACGGCGAGTGGTGGGCCACTCGATGCCTTAAGTCCGACGCGATCAATATCAATAATCCCGAGGATCGCTTCGATATCAAAGTGGGTAATCCGCACGACGGCATTATTCGCGGCGACTTCATCTACTTCACGACCACCAATGCGCATCTTGTGATTGCCAACGTAGCCACTCGACGAGTCGAAGATTTAATCGATCTCAATAAGCTGAATGAGGGTGGTCGTAAGATAGGGTGGTGCAGAGGCATCGAGGTAGACGGGGACCACGCCTATGTCGGCTTTTCACGACTACGTCGCTCAAAATGGGCCGGGGCGTTCCATGCGGCGAAGGACATGTACTGGGGCCGCAAACGCAAGAGCCACATCGAGCGAATCGACTTGAAGAAGAAAGAACTGATCGATTCGTATGACTACGAGACAGACGGAAGCTCTGCGATTTTTTCCCTGATGAAGTACGAACGAGTGCTGGGCGAACTACCCGCATAACTGGAGCCTTAATCTGGATGCATATATGCATGCCCTGCGGCGATCAGTGCGCTGAGCGGATGGTTGACGCATCTTGCATCTCCAGGGTTGACCTTGCTCGGATTCGTTCAAGCCTGACCGCATCGTTGCCGGTCGCGTCATCGAGCGCTGTCCATTTCCACCGAACTTGTCCCTTGTCCATGCCCAGATCAGCCCTCGACTGGGCGTCGTGCCCCTGCGCTGGCCAATCGGTTTCGCCGGCCTGGGGGGCATGATGTCGAACGCAGCCCAGATTGTTCGCAATACAATCGCCAACTGGACAGGCATCGCGGTAGGCTCGCTGGTGCTGCTGCTGCTGACGCCCTACGTGCGAAACGTGCTGGGCGACGAACGATTCGGGATCTACCTTCTCGCCAGCCAAGCGATGATTTATGTGAATTTGTTGGCTATGGGGATGAGGGAGGCAGCCACCCGATTCACCTGCAAGGAAATTGCAGCCGATAATACAGAGGGTCTCAATGCCGTGTTATCAACGATGACGGTGTTCTTCGTGGGTGTCGGCGTTCTGGGCATTGGGATTTGCACGGCACTGGGTTGGTTCGCACCGCGTTTTTTTGAGGTTGATGAACGCTTCGCATCAGAAACATTTGCCCTCTTTGTGGGGCTTGGCTTTGTTTTCTTGTTCGGCTTGATTGGAAATTTGATCAGCGGCGTGCTGATCGGGCACCAGCGATATGATTTGTTGAACCTCGGAAACATTATCCGCGACATCTCGCGCGCGGCAATGCTAGTTCTGGTATTTGCGCTTGGCTGGCAGACGCTTGGCGGCTTGATTACGGCGATGGTCTCTGGGTATGTGCTTGCCTTTTCGTACTTTGTTGTTATCAGCAAGCGTCAGCATCGCGGCTTGAGGGTGTTTTCGTTTCGGATGACGCCCGGCGTAACCCGAGAGATCATGGGTATTGGAATGTGGAACGGTATCAACCAGATGGGTAACGTCGTCACCTTCGCTACGCCAGCCATTATTGTCGGGAAGGTGCTGGGCCCTGAAGTGGTAGGCCTCTACTCCGTGCCATTTATGTTGGCTGAGCGGCTGCGCATCTTGGTCTGGGGGATGGCGAATACACTGCTTCCCCTGGCAGCAGCCACGTTGGTCACCGGAGACCGGGGACAGTTTCGACAATTGATTGTTCGAGGGACAAAGGCCGCAGCTACGCTTTGCTTCCCAATCGGGGCAGTGCTGCTAGTCTTAAGCAAGCCCTTTCTGGGGCTCTGGATGGGCGCAGACTATGCCGAGAGTTGGATCGTATATGGAATTGTCATGATCGCCATGTTTGGACGAATTTCGCAGGCTCCGACGCTGCATGTCCTCATTGGCGGTGGTCGAATTCGAGGGCTTGCCTGCATTCAACTGGTTTCGTCGATCAGCACGGTTTTTATGATCGGATTCCTGATCACGCAGACGACGTGGGGTGTCTTGGCCGCCGCTGTTGGCATCGCAGTACCCCTCTTCCTTAGCCACAGCATTGCCTTGCCAATCTATGCTGCCCGCCAAATGGGCATGCCTGTTCTTGCGTATCTCAAGCAGGCGTACACTTGGCCGATCGCCAGTGCATTGCCAGGCGCTGCGGCAGCTTGGCTGTTGGCGAAACTCATCGCCCCGACGAGTTGGCCTGTATGGATTGCTGAATTCTTGATTTCTCTTGCCATATCAGCGTTCCTAGCCTGGTCTACTTGTATCGATGAATCAATGCGTCAGCGCGTGAAGCAAAAGATGGGATGGCGATGAGCACACTTTACAATCAATCTGCACTCCCGTTGAGAACCATCGAGCTGGGCGGCGGCACGTTCGACATGTCCCACCTCGATAGGCCGTCCAGGCCTGTTCACTTCCCGTTGATCGGCATCTCGTTGTTGATGGCATGCTTGGCCTATTGGTTTCAATGGGGTCTGTATCGCTCTGAGTTTTCCACCCAGTCGATGTCAGCATTCTTAGCCGTGTATGGCGTCGTTTCCTTGGCCTTGATCTTGAGCAAGGTGTTTAGGCCTAGACCGCACAACTGGCTGTCTCCAGACATGCTGTTTTGGCTCGTGTTCACCATGTTCCACATTCCGTATATTTTCTTGTACATAGTGGATCTGGTTGATTTCTCGGATCGGATATTTTTCTCGCCAGAGGCCACCAATAGGGCGCTGTGTTGCACAATCCTCTGTATGACTGGATTTATCGTGGGGTATGAATTGGGGCCCGTGGGAGCGTCGCGTCTGCAGCAGGCGCTTCCGTCTCTGCGGATTTCAGGATCAGCCTTTCAAATGACCCAGGCCGTCTTCCTGGGAGTCGCAACGGTTTCTCTGATCATTCTCGTTCTTGGCGTGGGTTCGCTGATCGTTGCCTACGGATATTCTGGCTTTCGGCGACTCGAGCGTCACGGCGTTTCTACGGGGACGCAGCGCCTGGTCGCCTTGGCGGTGTTGTTCTTCCGCATAGCCTGTGTCTTGTATGTGGGTGCCTGCGTCATGCGCCACCAAAAAGTTACTAAAGGCGTCTTCTTGCCAGCCGTGTTGGTTGGGAGCATTCTCTTTTTCTTGCTGCTCGGTTCTCGCTCTGAAGCCGCGGTCCTCGCTCTGCCCATGATTGTCGCGTATCACTACTTCGTTCGGCGGATCAAGCTTTGGCTGGGCATACCCGCGTTGGCCGCAACGTTGATCGCATTCGGAGTGATTGGAATAGGGCGTTCCATAGAATCAATGTCTGTGGCAGGAATCTATCGTGCCTACTCAGAATTCCGGGCTTCGACGGGCGTGAATCCGTTCGTCATTGCCTTGGCTGAATCAGGGGGAAGCATCAGCACGGTCAACGTGGCTTGCACATACATCCCCGATACCGAACCTTTTTGGTATGGCCGTTCACTGTTGGATTCATTTCTGAATGTGATCCCCAATCCGATCCCTGGGTTGAGGAACAACGTTGCCCCGTCGCAGTGGGTCACTTATCGGGCAACCGGCAGGATAGGAGGGGCTCAATCGGGTTGGGGATCTTCGATCGGCATGGAAGTTTACATGAACTTCGGGCTGCTTGGGGGCATGATCTTCATGATGGGCTTGGGGTTCTGGATCAGGCGAACCTACAATGCGCTGCTCCGCCAGCCAACCTTCTTACGCGTCTGTTTGATATTGGTGGCCTACTCTGCGCTGGTGATGTGGTGCCGAAACTATTCGCACCACTTCATGAGGCCAATAGCCTGGACCATGGCGTCCGCATGGATTTTGAAAAGCATGTGGGGTGGCAGCGGTTCTCAAATTTCACGGCCCGTCACGGGAAATCCATGATGCCTCCTACGACAAAGACAATTCGTATCCTTCACATTGTCGCAGCCATGTCTCGTGGGGGAGTTGAAACTTGGCTGATGAATGTGATGCGGCGCATTGATCGTGACCGCTTCCAGTTTGATTTTTGCACTAGTACGCAGCTGACCTGCGATTACGACGACGAGATTCGCTCCTTGGGAGGACGGATTGTGCCGTGCGAATTGAACCGCAACCTCCCTCGCTACTTCAAGAACTTGAAAGGCATCATCAACAGTGGGCGCTACGACGTTATTCATGCCCACGCCTACAATTTCTCCGGAGTGACCTTGTGGATGGCTAGCAAGTGTGGCGCAAAGCATCGCTTCGCTCACCTGCACACGACCGGCGATGGGCGACCGACCACGCTGGTGCGCAAGTTATATCGCAAGGCCATGGTTCGCTTGGTTCGGTCGAATGCGACGACCGTCTTGGGTTGTACGCGCGGTACGTTCGATGCATTCTTCGGTCAGGGAGTAGAGCACGTTCCTGGGGGCAAGGTCATCTACTATGGTGTGGATCTTGACCCATTCGATGGCCCCGTAGAGCGCATCGCAGTGCGGCGAGAATTGGGGCTGTCCGACGCGACGCCGCTGATGATTCATGTGGGCAGATTCATAGGGGCCAAGAATCACCACAGGTTAATCGAGATTTTTCGACTGCTAAGCTCAACGATGCAAGACATTCACTTGATCTTGGTCGGCGATGGCGGCCTAATGGATGCTGTCCGGCTCCAGATAGCCGAGCATGGGCTCGAAGATCGCGTTCATTTCCTCGGCGTTAGGCCCGATGTCCCGCGTTTGATGAAGGCTGCCGACGTCATGGTCATGCCGTCGATCCGAGACGGCATGCCGGTAACCCTGATTGAAGCAACGGCTGCGGGACTGCCTGTGGTCATTTCGAACTTGCCCGGTATGCGCGAGGCGAATGATATCTGTTGCTCGGGTCGGCTCTTGGAACCAGATGCACCGCTCCAGGAATGGGCCGACGCGATTCAAACTGAGCTTGGCAGCCCAAGACCTGAGCCTGCGCTGGCGCTTGCCCGCGTACGGTCTTCGCCTTTTTCGAGCGATCAATCGGCTCAGAATCTCGAACGAATATACACCGAGCGTGTTCTTGGCACGGACCCCCGAGTTGCGACTCCGTGACCGTGGTTCTTGCTCAAGAAAGTCGCTGGGCAATCCAGTAGGCTGGCGTGATAGGTTTTTTCCCACGGCGTGGGTTTGGTTTTAGGGACTGTGAAGATCAGCCATGTGCGGCATTGCTGGAATCTGGGGTAATCCAACAGCTGATCGCCTTGAGGCGATGGCTGATCGGTTGCGCCATCGAGGGCCTGATGGAGAGGGATACTGGATTGACCAACGGAAGCACATCGGTTTCGCACACCGGCGCTTGTCCATCATCGATTGCCAGGGAGGCCGGCAACCAATCTCCAACGAAGACGGCAGCGTCGTGACGGTCTTCAACGGTGCGATCTATAACTATCGCGAGCTACGCGATGATCTGATTGCACGAGGGCATCGGTTCTCCACCAAAACGGATACTGAAGTCATCGTGCATCTCTATGAAGACCACGGGGCAGAGTTCGTCCATAAACTCCGCGGCATGTTCGCCATCGCCCTTTGGGACGGCCACGCGCAGAAACTCATCTTGGTTCGAGATCGGGTCGGTAAGAAACCACTCTACTACAGCGAAGCCAACGGCGAGTTCCTGTTCGCCTCGGAGGTCAAAGGCATTGTCGCAACCTCCGCCGCGGCATTGGAGCTAGATCAACAGGCTGTTGCGGATTATCTCGCCTGGGGTGTTGTTCCTCAGTCTATGACGATCTATCGGCAGGTGCGGCCTGTCTTGCCTGGCGAGCTCTTGACCCTCCAGCATCGAAAGATCACAGCCAAGCACCGCTACTGGCAGTTGGAGATGAAACCCAAGGTGCGCATCAGCCAGCAAGAAGCTGTCGAGCAGATCGACGAAAAGCTGCGCGAGTCTGTCCGTTTGAGGCTTCGCGCGGATGTTCCGGTTGGTTCATTTCTTTCCGGTGGAATCGATAGCGGGCTGATCACAGCCATGGCTGCCCAAGAATACAGTGGTCGTCTGACTACGATTACTATTGGATTCGAAGACAGCCAGTTTGACGAACGCCCGTTGGCGAGGAACGTGGCCCAGCGATATGACACGGACCACCATGAAATACTCATCAATCCGTGCGTTGGGGACGACCTCTTCAAGATCGCGGCTTGCTACGATCAGCCATTCGCCGATTCGTCTTCGGTGCCGTCTTACTATGCCGCTCAAGCTGCTCGAAAAGTTGGGAAGGTAATCCTGAACGGCGACGGGGGTGATGAACTGTTCGCCGGCTATCGCCGGTATGTGGCCGGCCGCCTCAGCGGTATGGTCTCATGGGCTGATGGGCCGGTAGGTCAGAGCCTGTGGCGGTCTCTCTTGGACGTGCTGCCCGCGCCGCGTGGATTCCGGACGGGCTATGCCTTCGCTCATCGATTCGCCCGCGGGATGGCTGAGAATGCTGCTGATCGATACATGCTTTGGTCCGTGGACATGCTATCCGCATCGAGGGTACGTGCACTCTGCAGCCAAATCAAAGGTAAGCAAAATTTGCTGGGTTCGACTCAAGCGAGTTCCCGGTTGGCCGACTCGTACTTGCAACAGGCAGGGACTGATGGGGCTATTGACAGGATGCTCGGAGCGGATTTTGCGGGTATCCTACCCAATGATCTGTTGGTCAAAATGGATATAGCTTGCATGGCCCATGGCTTGGAAGGGCGCTCTCCGCTTTTGGACCATTCGCTGGCGGACATGGTAGCCAAGTATCCCGAAACAACGAAGTTGTCATCGTTTGAAACAAAGCCTTTGCTGCGCAGCCTAAGTCGAAAATATCTGCCGGTCGAAGTGCAAGCTGCACCCAAGCGCGGCTTTGAGATCCCCGTGGTGCGCTGGCTGCGGGGTGAATTGAAGCCCATGACCGAGGATGTTCTCCTTTGCCGAGACGGGCTGATGGCTGAGCTGTTTGAGCGGAGCGAACTGGAGCGGTTACTGCGTTCGCGTGACGCTTGCGAACCTGCCCAGTGGGGAAGGTGGGTCTGGATGCTCTTGATGCTTGGTATATGGGATCAACAGGTCAGACCCCGAAGTTTCAACAAGGTGTCCGCATGATTCTCTTGCCGCAGGTAAGATCAGCCTCTCCGCATTTGCGTTTAGCGGGTACCTTGAGGGACAACCACGCCAACCAGAACCACGCCGATATGGCACAGGTGGATTCGCTCTCGATATGATACAGATTCAAAGAATGTCGAACGGTCAGGCAGAATCGGTTGCTCAGCTTCATGTAGACGGAATTGCGAGTGGCTTTCTCTCAAGCCTGGGAGTCATCTTGCTCGCTGATTTATATCGCTCGGTGAATCGGTGTTCAGAAGGATTCGTTTTCGTGGCGACGAGTGACGGCGGCGACGTTGTTGGTTATGTGTCAGGTACGACTTCCGTCCGACGCCTGTACCGGTGGATCTTGATTCGGCGCGGTTGGCGGTACGCGTGGATGTTGGCGAGGCACCTCTTGAGCTGGCAGCGAATCAAGGGAATAGTGCGATCAGCTCTGTATCCTGCCCGTATGGATACGGATTATCCAGCAGCGGAGCTATTGTCCATTGTGGTCCGAAATGATTTTCGTGGTACCCCAACGGCGGGGGAGCTGGTGCGGGCCTTGTTGCTGGAGTTTCAGACACGCAATACAGGTCAGATCAAACTAATCGTTGGTGAAGAAATGGAACGGGCGAACGCGTTCTACAAGAAGTTTGGATTTCGAGTCGCAGGGCAGATCATGAATCACGACCGGAAGTCCAACGTATTGGTCATCGACACCAAGGCTGCCAGCGTTCGCGGAGAGGCGTGACCCGATCTCCTTAAGTGCCAGAAAGGGCCAAGAAGGCCGCAGACCAAGCTTGCTCGATGTCCGCATGAAGAAAGAACAATGAAGTCCATTCTGGTAACGCATCCATCCCATTTTGTCCGTGGTCCCGATGGGCGGGTCTACGCCCCGGATACGTTCTTGGGCACGGCGTTTTGGGCCCGCTACTTAGCGGGCTTCGATTGTGTGGGAGTCGTAGCCCGAGTCCGCCCCGTGGAGGCCATACCGCCAGAAACAGCCCTAGCTGACAGCGAGCACATTCGATTCCACGATCTACCGGACTACGTCGGCCCCCGGCAGTACCTCCGTTGCCGCCGGACGCTCAAGGCAAGCGTTGAGCAGGCTATAAATGATTATGACGCTTATTGTGTGCGGGCACCTTGCCCCATTGCCAACCTGACCTGGCGCGCGCTTCGGCGCCGTGGCTTGGCCTTTGGTGTTGAAGTTACCGGCGACCCTTGGGACTCGCTGGGGCCTGGCACGGTTCGATCCGCGGTTCGACCGATTTTCCGGCGGATGCTCGTACGGAGGATGCGGGTTCAATGCCGCGAAGCAAGCGCTGTGGCCTATGTGACGCGTGAGACACTGCAAGTCCGCTATCCGCCCAACCCAGGAGCGTACACCACCAACTACTCCAGCATCGAGTTGTCCGCCGATGCACTCATTCAATCGCCGCGAGAAGATTTCGAGGCTGCCCATCGCTTAATCTTCGTGGGCAGCTTGGCCGTGCGCTACAAAGGCGTCGATGTATTGATTGATGCGCTGGCCAAGCTGAACCGCAGTTCCCTAACCTTGGACATCGTTGGCGATGGCAGATCCCGCCCGGAACTTGAATCGCAAGTCGAACAACTCGGATTGGCTGGGCAGATCACCTTCCACGGTCGCCTCCCAGCAGGGGATCCAATCCGCGCGTTACTGGACCAAGCCCATCTCTTCATTTTGCCCTCACGGGCTGAGGGCTTGCCCCGTGCCCTGATAGAAGCCATGGCCCGTGGATTGCCCTGCATCGGTTCAGATATCGGCGCTATTGGCGAACTTTTGGCCTTGGAGGACAGAGTTCCACCAGGAGATGCGGCGCAACTTGCCCAAAAAATCCAAGACGTCCTGGCCTCTGCGGAACGACTCAGATCAGCGGGGCAACGGAACCGGGAACGTTCTCGCGACTATCTTGCCGATGTACTGGAGGTCAGGCGGACCCGCTTCTATCAACAGCTAAGCCAATTGTCCGTATCGAACAAGGAGGATGACACGGCATGACCCCCACTGGTAGGCGACCAAAGGTCTTGTTGATTTCGTCGGTGCCCACCACGTTATGGGCCTTCTATCGGCGCATGCCTGAAACCGCCCGAGCTTGGGGCATGGACCTTGGCATCGCTTCGTCGCCAGGGTCAGAGTTGGACGATTTCGCCGACAAGCTGGAGGTTACGACTCATCCGGTGACCATCACGAGATCCGTTTCGCCCTGGGCTGACTTGAAAGCAATAGCCCGCCTGCGCCAAATTATCCGCAAGCATCGCTACGACCTGGTTCATGCCATGACCCCCAAGGGTGGCCTCGTGGGGATGCTGGCCGCTGCCGCTGCCAGGACGCCTTGCCGAGTTTATTCGATGATTGGACTGCCCGCCGAAACAGCCACTGGCGTTTTGCGCAAGCTGCTGATTGGCTCGGAGCGAACCGCATGCTATTTCTCCGACGCGGTCTTGGCCAACGGCCCAAGCCTTCAAGACTTGATCGCCCGGTTGGGAATCTGCTCTGAGCCCAAAATGCGCGTGCTGGGCGATGGCTCATGCTGCGGCATCAACCTAGAACGATTTCGGCGCACTCCTGAACGGGCCGATGCCGGGCGGCTGCTTCGCGAACGTCTGGGCATTCCCAACGAGGCGCAGGTCATCGGCTATGTTGGCCGATTGGTTTACGACAAGGGCATTCATGTCTTGGTGGAAGCGTTTGAAGCCCTGGACGATCGGGAATCGCCCCCTCATCTCCTGCTGCTGGGCAACTTTGAACCACACCGAGGTCGACTGCCCGAACACACCTTGGATCGAATTCAAAACCATCCCCGCATCCACCTCCGAGAATTCGACTGGGATCCCGTGCCATACTACGGGGCCATGGATGTCATCACCTTGCCGACCTACCGTGAGGGGTTCGGCATCGTCCTGCTGGAGGCTGGCTGCATGGAATTGCCAGCGGTCGCCACCCGGGCCACCGGAAGCATCGATGCGGTGGAGGACGGGCAGACTGGCATCCTCGTTGATGTCGAAGATGTGGACGGTACCGCCACTGCTTTGGCCCGACTGCTTGACGACCCCGCCCTGCGACGAAAAATGGGACAGGCGGCTCGCCAACGAGTCGAGTTGAAATTCAGCGACGACCGATTGCTCGACGAACATTTTCGTCTGTACGCAGCATTACTGGCCAAGAACACCGATTGTGCATTCGCCCCGCCGCCCGGTGAGCCTCAGGGAGACTGCTGAGAATTCTAGTGTTGGCGCCATCTGGTCCAGCGCTGTCGGGCAGAACCTCATGCCGCAGCGTCCCGGCACGACGGCAGAGAGCCATATCCGATATGAAGCGTCCTCCCAACCCTCGGAGCCTCTGTCGCGAACACTGCGTTTGTCCCAAGTTGACTTGATGGCCTCCAATCAGCTACCCCTGGGGCAGCTTTCCAGTTAGAATGAGGCCTTCGACCTGCCGTGTTCGCGGGAGCAGTGTACGGCGGCGCGATTCGGTCAAGGAACGGTGCGGCAGGCTACCTCCCAATATGACGATTGCCGAGATCATTCGTGTCTACTGGCCTATCCTGGCCCTTTCCTTCGTTGTGTCGCTGGCAGCCACACCGTTGTGCCGTTGGTTTGCGCTCAAACGGGGGATAGTGGACAAGCCGGACAACTTCCTCAAGCCCCATTCAAAGCCGGTGGCGTACCTAGGTGGCGTAGCTATTTTCCTCGGGTGGGCGACAGGCCTGGGAGCGGCGATCATTTGGCTAGGTCAGCCGACCGAAACAGGAGTCCGCGGTCCAGCTTGGCCGGGCCTAGACTTGACGATGATGATCGGGATCTTCTTCGGCGGCTTGGGCGTCATGCTGCTTGGGTTGTTTGACGACCTTCGATTGGCCCAGCCGGTTGCCAAACTGGCAGGGACTGCCCTGGTTGCCTTTCTTCTCATGGGTGTAGGGTTGGGAGGGGACACTATCCTCGTTGTCGTGCGAACCGCGCGGGTGCAACTGGAAGATTTTTCCCCGTGGCTGGTATTGGTGTATTCGGTGCCGATCACCTTGTTCATGGTCATCGGCGCTTGCAACGCCACCAACCTGATCGATGGATTGGACGGTCTTTGTTCCGGCGTGCTGGGAATCATGGCCGCTGGCTTTGCAGTGCTGGCGATTCACCTGCTCATGTGGCACAACGGCGTCTACGAAGTGCAGTTGGTAGTCCTGTCTCTGGCGATGCTGGGGGCTTCGCTCGGTTTCCTTCCTTACAATCGCAATCCCGCCACAATTTTTATGGGTGATGCCGGCTCAATGCTTTTGGGCCTGAACGCGGCCATCGTCCTGCTGCTCTTTACCAAGCTGGCTGCCCTCCGCTGGATGCTGGGGGCGGTGATGGTTTTCGGACTCCCACTGGCGGATATGGTGCTGACCTTGGTGCGTCGCTGGCGAAACCAGCGGCCGTTGATGCAGGGTGATCGCAGCCACTACTATGATCAGTTGATCGACCGCAAGATTCCTCTTCGTCGAGTCGTGGCCATCAGCTATGGCTTGGCGTTGTTCTTCGGAGCCATGGGCTGTGCTGCGATCCTGCTCCGCACGCGGTACTTGATCATGCTCTACACATTTGTGGCCGGCCTCTTGGGCTTGGCCGTTCATCGGTACCGCATGGTTCGGCTCGATGATCCGGAGGCTGAGCTGTCCGGATCGGGTGGAACGAACTCGGCATGATTCTCGTTCGTAAGTGGAATAGAAACTCTTCGTCCAGTCCTCAAAGGGTTCCAAATGAGAGTTACGGTTGCAGGTAGCGGATATGTAGGTTTGGTGAGTAGCGCCTGTTTGGCCGATTCGGGCAACACGGTTGTCGGGTATGACATCGACAAAGCCAAAGTCGAGATGCTGAACGACGGCGGTTGCCCGATTTTTGAACCCGGATTGGCTGACATGCTCGGCACCAACCTCAAGGCGGGTCGGCTTCGATTCACCAGTGACCTCGATGACGCTCTGTCGGCCAAGCCTGAGTTGGTCTTTATCGCCATCGGTACTCCACCCATGAATGACGGGTCGGCTGATCTGAGCAACATCTTCGACTTCGCAGGCCAATTCGCCGAACACGTCAAGCAGCCCACCGTCTTGGCCACCAAGAGCACGGTGCCGGTGGGTACCGGTGATAAGATCGATGAGATCATCCGATCCCGGACGCAAATCAAGATCGATGTGGTCAGCAATCCAGAGTTCCTCAAGGAAGGATCAGCCGTTGCGGATTTCCTGCGGCCTGATCGGGTTGTGGTTGGGGCTGAGTCGGATGAAGCCGCCCAAATCATTCGCGAACTGCATCTGCCCTTCGTGCGAAACAACCGCCCAATCCTGATCATGGGGCGACGGGCGTCTGAGATGACCAAGTACGCCTCCAACGCATTCTTGGCGACGCGGATCAGTTTCATCAATGAAGTGGCCAACCTGTGCGATGCCTGCGGCGTCGATGTGAACGAGGTGCGCAACGGGATGGGCACCGACAGTCGAATCGGCTTCCAGTTTCTCTACCCCGGTGCGGGTTACGGCGGATCCTGCTTCCCCAAGGATGTGCGGGCGCTTTCCTATGCCGCCCATCAGCACAACGTGCTCCCAAGGATCCTAGATGCCGTACACGAGGTCAACCAGAACCAAAAACAAATCCTATTCAGGAAGATCCAGGATCGATTTGCGGCCAAGGTAGGCCAAATGACCTTCGCCATATGGGGGGTCACGTTCAAGCCGGGGACCGATGACTTGCGGGAAGCGCCGGCCTTGATCTTGATCGATCAGCTGTTGGATGCCGGTGCCAAAGTGAAAACTCACGATCCGGTGGGCATGGAAAACCTGAAGGCAATTTTCAGCGATCGGATCAGCTATCACCAGGGTGCGTATGAAGCCCTCGAGGGTGCCGACTG
>JAJDDP010000096.1 GCA_029260235.1 Phycisphaerae bacterium
AGAAGGCAATGTGTCGTTCGTCAACGCGGAAGATGTCGTAGATGTCCCCAGAAACCCAGGTGACCGGGCGAAAGACGGTCGAAAACCGAAACTGCCCGAACGGACCAGTGAAGTCCGGCAAAAAGTCTCGCTGAAGGCGGCCGGCTAGTTGCATCTCTTGGTCCACTTCGCTGAAGTGGCGATTGAGACGCTTGCCGATCCGTTCCATGTTGGCGATTTCACGATCCATACGCTGCAAGGAGGACTGGCAACGCAACAGAATATTCAGCCGGGCATGCAGCTCAGATTGAGATACGGACGGTAGCATTACGTCGATGAGCGACGCTTCCCCGATCAGACCTTCCGAGGAACCCTGCGATGCGACCAACATCGCGATCCGACCGGTCTCGGCTGCCTGGAATAGGTTGTTCCACTGGGCTTGAGGAGTCGCAGATTCGGCCTGATCCATGGCGATCACCAGTACCTCGAAATCGCCGGTGCGGGCTTGCGCTACGCCCTCTTCCAAGCTGGGCACCGAGGTGATCTGGAACTCCCAGTCCAAGAACCACTCTTTCCAGGCATCGGGCACGGTGGTTGAGGGGGATTCGATGAGCAATACCTGCATGGGCAGCGTTCCTCGCGAAGGCGAACCCGCCGGCCTCAAGGCTGTTAACTGTTGCCCGAGCGCAAAAGCGGCTACAGCGTGCGTCGGCCCGCTAGCGGGCGTCCTTTAGGAGGGATTCTGGAATCTGGACTTGGTCACCGCTGGAAATCTTCAGACTAGACATCAAGTTGCCTCGAAGTTCCAACGCGTACCGATAAGATTTGCCCGGCAGATACGAGCGGGTGTCCAAAGGGGCCATGGTCTGAATATTGACGATAGTACCGTCGGCTGAGATGTAGGCGATGTCCAGGGGGATGATCGTGTTCTTCATCCAGAAGCCGTGGCTCTTGCTTTGAGTCCGGGGGAATACAAAAATCATCCCCCGCTCGGTGCCGTCTTCCAGCGGGGCCATCTCTTCGCTGGTGATGAACATCAGGCCTCGCTCACGCTCGTCGTCGTCATCTGCTACCCAGACACGAAAGGTCAACCCTTTGATAGTGACGTCGGTTTGGGGCATGGCAGAAAGTGGATTCGGTTCAGACGGAGAGCAGCCCGATAACCCGAGCACAATCGCAGCGGCCAGAATCGAAACACTGTATCGCACGAGACAGCTCCAAGAATTCCCGCTCACTGACCGGCTGATCGCTCCATCGCACGCCGGAGTAATCGGCGTGTGTAGATCACATCGATCACAGCCAGCACACCCAAACAAATCGTCAGCAGCATGACCAAACCCCACAAGGCCAAGTACGCAGCCGGGTGAAGCCTGTGGTCGATCAGGTTTAGCCCACCATAGGTCAACAGGCTGACCACTACAACCAGAAGAGCGCCAATCGGCCGCCACGGACGCCGCCCTGCAAGCATCGAACCGGCGGCGGCATCATCTCGGCGGGAACGCAGCACCAAGTAGGCCACGCCCCCAATCACCCCGGCGAAACAGATCGCAGTCGAAAAAATTAGGGCAGGTGGATTCTCCAAAGAAACACTTCCTTTGATTCAATCCTCTTGATCCTTGAGCCCGGCGACGCGCTTAGCGATCAACTCCCCCGCCCGGCCCGGGTCTGCCTTGCCGCTTGAGATCTTCATCACCTGACCGCGCAAGAATCCTTCGCTGGCCTTTGCTTTCTTGGGATTAGTCAAGATGGTTTGGACCGCCTTCTCGTTGGCTGCGATGGCAGCATCAACCCACTTGGCTAGCTCTTCCTCATCGACAACCTGAATCAGCCCCAGTTGTTCCGCCAAGAAGTCCGGCCCATCGGTGGAGTCCAGCATGGCTGCGGCGACGGTCTTGGCTGCGCTAGCGCTGACCGTATTCTGCTCGACCATCTTAGCCAGCGCGCCGATGCGCTTCGCCTCGATCCCCAGCTCAGCAATCGACCGCCTGTACTCGTTGGCCAATTTAGACCAAACATTGACGAACTGTTTTGCAGCTACCTTCGGTGGAGCGCCCGCTTCGACCGCCCGTTCAAACAAGTCCGCCGTGGCCCGCTCCGCCAAAATCGTCTCGGCATCATTGGCTGACAGACCGTACTCCGCTTGAAATCGCAAGCATCTAGCCACCGGCAACTCGTCAATCGGCCGATTCAATTCTCCCTGGAGTGCCGCATTCCTGCCTACTTCGACGCTAACTAGATCCGGGTCGGGGAAGTAACGGTAATCATGGGCCTGCTCTTTGGATCGCTGCAACTCCGTGACCTGGCGCCCATCGTTCCAACCCCGATTCTCGTGTGGGCGCTCCCCGAATAGGTAGCTGTTGTCAGCCATCCAATCTTGAAGCTGCCTTCTTGTTTCGTATTCGATCGCTGCCCGAACCGCCTTGAAGCTGTTGAGGTTCTTGATCTCGCTGATCGGCGTGCGATATTCGATGCCGTCACGGACGATGGCTAGATTCACATTCGGCTCAAAACGCATCTGCCCTTTCTGCATGCTGCCCTCAGACACCGACAGGTAGGTAGCCAACTTCTGCAACTCGGTGCAGAACGCGTAGGCTTGATCCGCCGAGGTTAGATCAGGGCGGGTAACAATCTCCAGCAGCGGCGTACCCGTCCGATTGAGATCAACCAGCGTGCAGCCGGGCGTGTCGTGAATGTTCTTGCCTGCATCCTCTTCCAAGTGCGCCCGCTGAATACCGACGCGACCAACTCCGTCCTCTCCGGGCACGTCCAACCAGCCTTCTTGGCAGAGCGGCTTGTCGTACTGCGATATTTGGTAGTTCTTGGGCAAATCAGGGTAGTAGTAGCTCTTGCGGTCCCACTTGGCGAAATCTGCGATGGTGCAGTTGAGCGCTTTCCCAAGACGGATTGCCAAACGCACGGCTTCGCGGTTCATCACCGGCAAGGCTCCTGGCAACCCCAGGCATACCGGGCACGTCAAACTGTTCGGCAGTGCGGCGAACTCCAGCAGACAGCCGCAGAAAAGCTTCGTCTTCGTCCTGAGTTGGACGTGGACTTCCAGGCCAATGATGGTTCGAAATGTAATCCCAGGTTCAGTCATGGATCGCTTCAATGCCGACACCGCCGACGACCCTATGACCGACTGGCAATGGCCAGTGCCAAGGGATTGACCAGAATGGGGACGACCCGCGCCGCCGCAAGCTCGTCGGCTACATCGAACATCTTCTGCTGAACCTGCGACAAGCTGCCATCCGCCGTCAATCCCCAGTACTTGCGGATGGTCAAGAAGACACTGAGAGGCTGTTTCTCGAACTCGCCGGTGCGAACCTCAAACGTAGACGTCCTCGACTTGACTTCAACATACGCCTGGAGATCGCAATCGGAGGTCAGGGCAACACCCATGTATAGCTGGCCGTCGATCACATGCATCGACTCATCACCCAGCACGAAGCCAGCCAACGGGTGATCTGAATAAAAAGTCTCAGCCACCAATTGATCGTGATTGCCCCCGTACTCCAAGTCGAATCCGTACACGACCTCCAAATGGTCGAAGTCGAGTTCGCTGAAGCTGAGGTGGTAAGGCGCGTGCTCAAGGATCACCTCAGCCATTTGGCGGACCGAGTCGCAATCGCTGGCCCCGAAGTGACCGAACCGCAGGCTGGAGGGTTCCAGGCGAACCCACCGGCGCGAGCCCGCCCCGGTGACCAGATCCTCCTCCAGGATCAAGCAGCCATCTTCGTTCCGCCGAAACTTACTCAACGAAGGAATTTCTTTGCGAATACGGTCGAAGAAATTTAAGACCGTATCTCGCTCCAAGGACAAGTCGAGCTTGAGAAAGAGGCGGCTCGAAATGTAGAAATCATCGCAAACGCTGTCAAAACAACCGCTCATACGCCGCCTCGAAGCTGGGTTGAACATCCCGGAAAGAGTAACATCCGCTTATTATTGGCCAAGCTGCGGACCCTTTCAACCTCCCCCGCAGACATTCGTACAAGTTTCAGCTTGATAAAAAAGCTGGCTGATGAAACTATACCTCGATTCCGGCCGATCAAGAGCGTGAGGTAGCTCGTGTACCCCGTCTTGATCAAGGCGAGTCCCACAAGAGCCAAGGAGCGCGCATGGAACCCATTCGATCAGGCACAACCACCGAACGGTTGATCCGCACGCTAATCCTGATGGTTATCCTCGTGGGCTATTCAGCCCTGAGCTTCAAGGATGGCTATGTGTCTTACCCGCAGAAGAATGTTGATGTGCTCAAGCAGAACTTAGCCTCACCCGAGTCTGCCAACCCGACCATCAATTCAAAGATCACCGCCGAGGCCATGAATACCATCAAAGATGCCAACACCCTGTCAGCCATCATCGAACAATTCGGCCAGCCTTCTGTGCAGGAAAGTACCGCCGCGTTTTACTTCGGTCCGGCCGGATTGGCCAAGATCAACATCATTGGTGACCGCGTAACCGGCGTGCAGTGGCTACCTGGAAATAAGACCCAGCTTGATCTGCTCTTCCAAAAGTTGATCGGTCTTATCACCGGGATTCTGGGCCTGCTCATGATTGCCCAGTTTTTCCGGGCATTATCCACCAAGACTGAATTGACCGATGCGGGCTTGAAGGTGAGCAGTCAGGGAGGTTTTCGATGGGGAGGATCCCCGCCCATACCGTTTGAAGCCATGACCGCACTGGAAACCAGCCAGTACAAGAAGAAGGGCTGGGTCGAAGTCCAATACAAACTGAGCGACGGCACCGAGGGCAGCGTTAGCCTCAACGACTACGTCCACAAGGCATTCCCCGAAATCGTGGCGGAATTGTGCAACCGCAAAGGCTTCGAGAATCCTATCCGCGCCCACAAGCAAAACCCCCCGCCGCCAGACGACTCCGCGGAAGGTCAAGCTGACCTCGAATCAACCGAAGCCAAGACCAGCAGCGACACCTAGCATTTCTTAGCAAAGATGCAGAGGGATGAACGAGTGCCACTGCCCTGCGAGCAGTGGTACTGACCTCGAACCTAGGCCACCGTCAGGCAGGAACCTGCAGCACCGTCCTACACTTGGGGCAGGCGAATTGGGCGCCGGTGGCATTGGCGGGGACCTGCATCGGGCCGCCACATTGCGGGCAATAAATCACCCGGTTGGCGGGGGCAGCGGCAGCCATCGCAGAACGCGGCACCGGCGGTGGATAACCGTACATCTGGGCGTCCTCGGCGTTGGATTCGCGAACCATGTCTGGAATCAGAAACAGGTCGATAATCCACCCCACGCCTGCCAAGCCGCCGGTGAAGAACCAGAGCAAGCCGGTTCCGATTCGCCCGCAGTAGAAGCGGTGGAATCCCATGAGGCCCCCGAAGAACCACAGTAGGTAAGCTATGCCGCTCGTTCGCACGATCCTCGTCCTCCAGGCAGGCAAACCAAGGCCTGCTCTATAATCATATTCTATCAATCAGCCAGATTATTTCCCGCCAATTAGGGATTGCGAGGTTGCCCCAGCGACCTTTTTCGGACGCACGTCTGCGCGACCCACGACAACTACTGACAAATCCCCATCGACGTAGACTAGCTTCTGCGCCGTGGCTACAATCGCACGACACCGGCCACAAGGTGTCCAAGAGCCGAGAGCCATTCGAGGACGGGTTCAAATCAGGGGGGATGAGCCATTAACCACTTTCGATCCAGAATTGAACAAGGTGCCAGGTTTCTAGGCCTGCTGTCCATAGCCACCTGCTCCTGCCTGCTGGGAGTGGCTGGCTGTGGCGCCCAAGCTGGGGTGATGCCCAACTCAGCCGTAGGATCTAAGGCCAATGACCAAGCTAGCCCAAACGCTGCCCTGGCCCTCAAGGCAGCCTATGACTTGGAAGGTCAGGAACGCGAGGTCATCTTCGTAGCTGCCAACGATCTGTCCGACGACGAATACGATCTTCTGTTGGACGACCTTCAAGCCCAGACCGATGCCCAAGTTCTAGCCGGAGAGTTAGCTTTCCGAGGTGATCCCGACCTACCCGCCTTAACGCCGATCGATCCAGAAACCGGAGATGTCGGCGTCACTCTAGTCCTCCAAGCGATGACCCCTGTCAGCCAAAGTCGCTTTCAAGTAGACGTCTCCTATGCCCGAAGCGGGCTAGACGGCGGCACCTTGACCTTCACCTTGATTCAAGAAGGATCAGCTTGGGTGATTGTTGAAGTTAACCAAAACGGCTTGGGTTGACCCCCAGCCTAAGAGCAAAATGCCCCACGGACCTCGCCTCCGTGGGGTTTTTGCGTGCGCATCGCTGACAGTTGACTGCCATCAGACTTCCACGCTTCAGCGCCTTGAGCTGATAGATCCGCCACCTCCTACTCGCCTCGTCGCCAACCTGCAGGAATGGTTGACTCGCTCGGCCTCAACAGCGGCATGATGTACAGTCCGAAGTACTGCTCACGAAACGACCCCCAGTGGCCGCCGTCGTTATCCAGGCCTTCGGCTTTGGAATACTCCAACTGCCAGGTTTTGGCATTCTTGTTCTGCGCCAAGCCCACCATGCCAGCCGGCTTCTCCCCAGAGAGTGCCTGAGCAGCCAAGAGTACCGGATCCCGGGCACTAAAATAGCTGAACACGCCGTTCTTAGACTTGGCGTGCAGCACCGACACATCACGGTCTTCTGGAAATGAAACGGAGACCAGTACGATTCGTTCGAAAGTGCCATCAGCCAGCAGCGGTACACCCGACGAGTCAGTGCTCTGGCATGTTAGAATAGCCATCAACCCGCCGGCGGACTTAGCCAGCAGGAAGAAGTTCGTGTCGGGATCGACTCTTCTAGCCTCCCGTATTCTTTCTGCGACGAGGCGGGCACGCGTCCGATTAAGCTCATCTTCCTCCAGCAGGCTAATCATCGATGGCCTGGTATCGCCGACATCGAAGCGCGGCCAGTCGATAACCTCAACAGACAAGCGCTCTTCATTCGCCCTGGCATAGCGTCCGATCATTTGCGATAGATGCTTCGTCCTGCGCGACGCCCCGGTGATTCCGGTCAGAACAAAAACACGTCCCGCCTGAACCACATCGGCCGATGCCTGGGCCGGCTCTGGATTGCTCGGCTGGGTCGAAGCAGAATCAGGAGGCAGCGCCCCTAGCGAGGGCACGGCTGGCAGGACCGCGGCCATCGTCACGGAGACGACCAAACCAGTCTGCAATCTGAAATGGGACCGAATGAGCAACATGGCACGTATGAGCAGCTCCCTGGATACGAGGCGTTGACGGTCCCGAACGGGCCATCTAGTGTAACAGTGTTCTTGGCTGGGATCACTTATGTTCGGAAAGAAGAAACACTCCTCAACTTCCCTCGAATCAACCGGCGCGTCTTTCCACACGAAGAGGCCGCCCTCGATTTTATTGCCCCACCTGCGCGACTGCTCCACCTCTAAACGCAGCGGAACGCTGGAGGACTGGCTGCTCGCCGTCAGTGTAGCATGGCTCAGCCTGCTGCCCCTGGTGGGCTGTTTCTCCCAACGCGCGATCCCGATGAAACCCGGCGACATTGTTCATATTCAGACCGCCGGGCTGACGTCGAGCTCGCCTCGTCCAGCCG
This sequence comes from Phycisphaerae bacterium, assembly GCA_029260235.1. Lineage (GTDB taxonomy): Bacteria > Planctomycetota > Phycisphaerae > UBA1845 > UBA1845 > OFTM209. The sequence continues at coordinate 7,538 of JAJDDP010000096.1, forward strand.
ATACCCGCCACTGGCTGCAGGACGCGCATACCCAACTCAAGACCCTCCTGCCCGGCTTGGCCAAATCGGCTTTGCTGACCGAGGACTTGGCAGACAGCGACGGCAAGCCGGTTGATGTGTTCCAACACTTCGGGATCGACCCGGCGCACCTACAATTGCTGCTCTTCAACTGGATGGGTCTGTCTCACACCGCCCAGGCGTGCGGCACTGGCGTGACCATCGAAACGCCTGCCCCGCCTTGGCCAGGCTTTGCCGACACCTGGATTCCGATCCATGACAACCTCAAACTCGGCGGACGCATCGGCTATGCCCAGCGACATGGCGAGCGGATCGAGGCCGACTGCATTGTCATCCTCGGCGGCCTTTATGGCGACAACGGTACCTACCGAACCCGCGACCTTGCCATGGCCTTGCGCCGTGAGGGCTTTCATGTGCTGGCTTTGGAGCTTCGCGGTGCAGGACAAACCGAAGCAAGTTATCCCAGCGTCGCCTACAGTTTCGGCGTACAGGAAACCCACGATCTGATGACCGTTTCGACCTGGTTGGAAGTTCAACCCTGCGTGCGTCACACTGGATTGATTGGCTTCTGCTGGGGAGGCAATGCTGCCCTTCTCACCGCTTGGTACGATGGTGCGGCCCAAGATGATGCGGATGTTCGCCCCGAGCTGGCGAAACTGATGCCTGCCAGATCTGGTCGCAACCATTTTCGCGCCGGTGTGATCGCCTTCTCCCCGGTGTTGGCCTTCGAGGAGATGATTGAATTGCTGGAGACGGACCGTGATTCAGTCCGCGAGCCAGTGTGGGCTGGGTTGCAAGCGAACGTCCGCTGTCGGGCTGAGCGGAAAGGGTACGACGATGTCGAAGGCAGATTGGGCAAACTCATAGCCCGCGAGTATGCCGCCCAGCCTAGGGACTACCCGAATCACGTTCCGGATGGATTGAGGTTCCTTCGATTATTGCCGCATCCCTCGGAACCCGTGGGCAACAAGCTGGCCAATGCCCGCGTCCCCGTCTTGATCGTCTACGGAGCCAACGACCCGCTCAGCCCCGCCCAAGACGTAGCCCAGCTCCTTGCCACGACTGACAATCCAAACGTTGCAGCCCTCGTCCTCCCCGGGGGTGGGCATGTGGGCTTTGCACCCTTTGCCCGCCGGTATTATTTCAGCCTGATTTACAATTTCTTCGACCCGCGGCGATGAACGGCAAGCCGGGCAGAACACCTCCAAGTATGCCAACTAGCCGCCCGCGACCCCCAGCGTGATCAGGAAAATCGCCGGTTTGATGCGAGGGCCGTCGCCCGATAGAATTCGGTGCGATACGTTGGCCTCTCGGAATTGCCGAGGTGACGGTGTGCAGGCCCGATAACTGAATTCGGAGCTAGGGTCGGGCTGGAGCAGTTTGTCCCAAAAACAGGATGAAGTATGGCCAGAACACGAAAAAAGCTGGGTGAGATCCTCCTGAGTTGGGGACTCCTCAACGCCAACGGGCTGGCTGACGGCCTCGAATATGCCACCCAACACGGCAAGCGTATCGGCGAAGCCCTGGTGGAGCTGGAACTTGTCAGCGAAGAGGATGTTTGCAAGGCCCTGGCGACTCAATTCGGCTTTGAATATGTCGAGCTGGACAAAGTAGTCGATCAAAAAAACCTCGATCTGATCCCCACCGAACTCATCCGTAAGCATCAAATCCTACCGATTGGTAACGAGGATGGGCGGCTCAAGATAGCCATCACCGACCCGCTCGATCTTGAGACGCTTGATCTGCTCCGGTTTCGCCTGAACACCGAGATTACCCCCACGCTGGCACCACCAAGTCGAGTCAAACGATTCATCGACACGTTCATCAACACGGACTCCGACGAGTTGTCCAAGACGATGGCCAGCATCGACCAGGAGGCACCAGAGGATCAACTGCCCGATGAACTAAAGGGCGTAGACGATTCAGCCGACGATGCCCCGATCGTACGCTTGGTCGGGCTAGTGATCGGCGAAGCGGTGCGCAATAGGGCGAGCGACATTCACATTGAGCCGATGACCAACCGCGTTCGCGTTCGGTATCGCGTCGACGGCGTTTGTCATCTCCGAGATGATATCCCCAAGGAAATGCAGGCTGCGATCACCACCCGCTTCAAGATCATCTCCGGGATGGACATCGCCGAAAAGCGATTGCCGCAGGATGGCCGAATCAAGATGCAATTCGGCAAACAGAAAATCGATTTTCGAGTCAGCGCCCTGCCCAGCTATCACGGCGAAAGTATCGTCTTGCGTATTCTACGCCCCGAATCCGCCCAAGTGGGCATCGAAGCCCTCGGCTTTGAAGAAGACAACAACGAGATATTCCAACGGGTCATTCGACGCCCCAACGGCATCTTTCTGGTGACAGGCCCTACCGGATCAGGCAAGACCACTACCCTGTACTCAGCCCTTCAGGCACTCAACCGTCCTGACAAGAAGATCATCACCGCCGAAGACCCGGTCGAGTACAACTTCACCGGCATGAACCAGTGCCAAGTTCGTGAAGAAATAGGGTTAAGCTTCTCCAATATTCTGCGGGCTATGCTCCGCCAAGCGCCCAACATCATCCTGGTGGGTGAGATTCGCGACAAAGAAGTAGCCGACGTCGCCATCCAGGCTGCCCTAACCGGCCACTTGGTCTTTAGCACCTTGCACACCAACGACGCCCCGTCTGCGATCACGCGTTTGATCGACATGGGGGTCAAGCCGTTCTTGGTGGCTAGTTCAATCCAGGCGATCATGGCCCAGCGTCTGATCCGAATTATCTGTCCGGATTGCGCCGAGCCTGACCCCAAGCCAAGCAAGTTCTTGATCAAATTGCTGGGCATCACCCCTGAAGAAGCCGCGGGCGCCAAGTTCACCAAGGGCAAGGGCTGCAAGCGGTGCAGTGGTGCCGGGTACCGGGGTCGGCGAGGTATCTTCGAGATGCTGGTCATGAATAACGAGCTGCGCGACCTGGCCATGCACCGGGCCTCGATTACCAAGCTTCGCAAGGCGGCCATAGCTTCTGGGATGAGAAACCTGCTCTCGGACGGAAAGCTCAAAGTCCTGCGAGGGATCACCACACTCGATGAAATCGCCCGTATTGCCAAGGCTGAGGGCGTCATTGATGAGGACGTGGATCTCGACCAGACAGATGAGTAATCTTCGTCTTAGCCAGGAGATCGCCGCAGCGAAAACCAAGCAGGCGATTTCCGGCTGCTTGGCGAGATCGGCGGACCGACGACACGACCTGCAGTGATAAACGGCACGATTCATAAGAATCGCATTGATTAGGGAGTATTGATGTCATCTATTCATATTGATCGCCTTTTGGAAACCGTGATCAAACAGGGCGCGTCGGACCTGCATCTGACCGTCGGTCGCCCACCCGTCATCAGGCTCCATGGTCGGCTACGTAACCTGGAAACCAAGGTGCTCGGGCCAGACGACACCGTTGCGCTGATGAAGTCGATCACTCCCGACCGGGGCCAACAGGAGATTCAGGAGGAGGGCGGAACCGACTTTGGGTTTGCTTTCGGGGACAGGGGCCGCTTCCGCGTAGCTGTCTTTCGCCAAAAAGGCAGCCTCGCCATGGTGCTGCGGCTGATCCCCAATGAGCTGCTCTCTTTCGAGACCATCGGACTACCCACGATTTGCCGGGCATTATGCCGCAGGCCTCGAGGCCTATTCCTGGTGACAGGCCCTACCGGCTCGGGCAAGACCACGACTCTGGCCAGCATGATCAACTATGTCAATACCAACTTCGATCGGCACATCATTACGGTCGAAGACCCGGTCGAGTACTATCACAACCACAAGAAATCGATCATCAACCAGCGTGAAGTAGGCGGGGATGTGCCGACGTTCGCCGAAGCCCTCCGCCGCGCCTTGCGCCAAGATCCCGACGTGATCCTGGTTGGCGAGCTGCGTGACCTTGAAACCATGGAAGCAGCCGTCTCTGCGGCTGAAACCGGTCACTTGGTCTTTGGAACGCTGCACACCACCGGCTGTCAGGGTACAGTCAACCGAATTATCGACGCCTTCCCCACCAACCAGCAAGAGCAGGTACGTATCCAGCTTTCAACCAATCTGATCGCCGTGCTTTCACAGGCTTTGATGCCCCGCCAACCCAAGGGCATGGTTGCCGCCTATGAATTCATGGTGGTAACGCCAGCCATCGCCAACCTGATCCGCGAGAACAAGACCTACCGGGTCGATTCCGCGATTCAAACGGGCAAGAAGTTCGGCATGCAGTTGCTGGATGATCACCTCTGGCAACTGTACAGCTCAGGCGAAATTGACGCCGAGGATGCGGTGGACCGGGCCAGAAATCCCGGCGTGCTGCAAGACAAGATCGATGCCCATCTGCGTGGCTCAGAAATGACTGAGATTGATGGTGAGGAAAAAGACGAAGATTTGAATTAGTAGCCAACTATCGCCGGGAAATGATTGAAACTGGCAGTGACAACAAGAGGCACCGCACTACTAAATCAGTAAGTTAAGAAAGCAGCGAACGCATAATGTCCAAACGCCTTAAGATGCCGGCAATCGAACAGCTTCAGGGACGCCAGTTAGGGCGAATTCTGATCAAGATGGGCCGAATCCGTCGGGGGGACGTGGTCGAAGCCCTTGAGCTCCAGAAGCAGCGTGGCGGCCCAATCGGGTCAATTTTGGTCGAGCTAGGCCACATCACTGAGGAAGATCTCAATTTAGCCTTGGCAGCCCAAGTAGGCATGGAAGCCATCGAACTTGGCACCATGGAGATCCCCGATGAAGTGATAAAAATGGTGCCCAGCCAGATGGCCAACACCTACAAGGCTGTGCCGTTCGACTACGACGCCGGCAAGAACATGCTTTCGATTGCGGTCGCTTCACCGGACAACTTCCAAGCCACCGACGACCTCCAGACGCTCATGGGCTTCTCGGTCAAGGCAGCCATCACCCCAGCAGACGACCTGAAGAAAGCCCTTGATCGGTACTACCCCGAAGAAGAACAGGAGTCCATCACCACCCTCATCGATGAAATCCAATCCGATGAAGATCTCGTGCGCTTCGAGGGAAGGGGCGACAGCATCGACTTGGAAGAACTCAAGGAGATGGCTGACTCCAACCCGGTCAAGAAGCTGCTCAACCTGGTCCTCCTCCAAGCCATTCGCGACAAAGCTTCGGACATCCACTTCGAACCGTTCGAGGACGAATTCAAGATGCGCTACCGCATCGACGGCGTCCTCTACGAGATGGTCCCACCGCCGCGATACATCGCGGTCGCCATCGCCTCGCGTATCAAGGTCATGGCCAACCTTGACATCGCCGAGCGTCGCCTGCCCCAGGATGGGCGTATTGAGCTGATCGTCGCCGGCAATCCGATTGACTTGCGTGTCGCTGTCCTGCCCACCATGTTCGGCGAGTCGGTGGTCATGCGTATTTTGGACCGGTCAGCCGTGCAGCTCGACCTGGATCGTCTGGGGCTTCGCGAGGATGATCTCTCCGTACTGCGACAGATGATCCACAAGCCCAACGGCATCGTCATCAATACTGGCCCGACTGGCTGCGGCAAGACCACCACGCTCTATGCCTGCCTCAAAGAACTGAACACAATCGAAACGAAAATCCTCACCAGCGAGGATCCGGTCGAATACGACATCGACGGCATGGTGCAGTGCCAGGTCCGGGCCGACATCGGGCTGACCTTCGGCCGCTGCCTCCGTTCCTTCCTGCGGCAAGACCCGGACATCATCCTGGTGGGTGAGATTCGAGACCTCGAGACCGCCCAAATCGCCGTCCAGGCCTCGTTGACGGGACACTTGGTTCTTACCACCCTGCATACGAACGACGCCCCCAGCGCCATTGCGCGCATGTTGGACTTGGGTTTGGAGACATTCCTGATTACAGCAACACTTGAGGCGATCGTTGCCCAGCGGCTCTGCCGGAGAATTTGCGACAATTGCAAGACCGAGTTTCATCCGTCTGAACAGTTGTTGCTGGAATTGAACCTGTCTCAAGAAGATGTCGAGGGCAAGCTGCTCTACTATGGCAAGGGCTGCGATTACTGCAACAACACCGGCTATCGAGGCCGACAGGGCATTTACGAGATCATGGTCGTGGACGATGAAATCAGGGAAGAAATCATCGCCGAGTCATCAACGGCTGCGTTGCGTGCCCTCGCCTTAAAGAAGGGCATGAGAACCCTCCGAGAGAGCGGCCTGCTGGCCATTTTCGACGGGGTGACTACGATTGAAGAGGTCGTGAAAGAGACCGTGGTCGACGACTAACAGAGGATGGCCAAATGCCAAAATACACCTACGAGGCCATGAGCCAGGCGGGGCAAGAAGTCAAGGATGAGATTGACGCTATCTCGACCGAGGACGCCCTAGCCAAGATCCGCAACCTGGGGTACTTCCCCACCCGCATCCGCGAAAAAGGCGGCAAAAAAAAGGGTGGCGCTGCCGGCGGCAAGAAAAAAGGCGGCGGGATAACACTATCCATCGGCGGGGTAAAGCTGAAGGTCATCACCCAGTTCACGCGGCAGCTCTCCACCCTCCAAGACGCCGGCCTACCCGTACTTCGAAGCCTCAGCATCCTCGAACAGCAGCAAAAGCCAGGTATCATGAAGAACGCCCTGCGCGGGGTGTGCGAGGACGTCGAGGGTGGAGCAACGCTTTCAGAGGCCTTCGGCAAACACCCAAAAGCCTTCGACCGGCTCTACGTCAACATGGTCGCTGCCGGCGAAACGGGCGGTGTATTGGACGTGATTCTGCTTCGCTTGGCTGAGTTCATGGAGAAGGCCCAGAAGCTACGGCGCAAGGTCGTCGGGGCCATGATCTACCCGACGGTGGTGATCTCTTTCGCTGTCGGCATCGTGACGGGCATTATGATTGTCGTGGTGCCAAAGTTCGAGGAGATTTTTGTCGACTTCGACACCAAACTGCCGGAAGTGACCGTGTTCCTCATTAATATCTCGAACTGGTTCGTCAAAGGCACGCCGCCGGGATGGGCGGTGATTCTCTTAAGCCCGATTATTTTCACGCTCTTGTTCAAGTTGGTTCGTCAGTCCAAGGGTGGGCGGTTTGTCTCCGACTTCATCCTCTTGAAGATACCCATTCTGGGGCAAATCCTGGGCAAAACCTCGATTGCCCGGTTTACACGGACACTAGGTACGCTGGTCAATGCCGGCGTCCCCATCCTCGAAGCCATCAACATCACCCGGGAGACATCGGGCAACGAAGTCTACGCCCGTGCCCTGGGAACCGTGCATGATGCCATTCGGGAAGGCGACAGTTTTGCCAACCCGCTACGGGCCGCTAAGGTGTGCGACGGCATCGTGGTCAACATGATCGACGTCGGCGAGGAAACGGGCGACCTCGACAAGATGCTGATCAAAATTGCAGACAACTATGACGAAGAGGTCGATGTTCTGGTAGACAGCTTGGTCTCCCTATTGGAGCCGATCATGGTCCTAGTGCTAGGCCTGATCGTAGGCTTTATCGTAATCGCCCTGTTCTTGCCGCTAGTATCGCTGATTAACTCGGTGTCCGGCGGCAGCTAGAAGCCTGTTGAGGAAATATGGCACTTGCTTCTAGCCAGTGTGTTTACCGGCAAGATGAAGGTGCCACACAGGAGCCATCAACAGTTACCGCATGGCGCCATGATGAACGCTTGGCCACGACGTAGAAAGCAGAATGACTTCGAGTTTTATGAGGCGACCCAAAATGTGCTACCCAAAACGCAATAACCAGAGGACCGGCTTCACGCTTATCGAGTTGCTGGTCGTCGTCGCCATCATAGGCCTGTTAGTCGCTATCCTGCTTCCCTCGTTAAGTACAGCCAGGGACACCGCCAAGGACGCATCGACCAAAGTGCTGATCCAGTCGGTCACTCAAGCCCTGCAAGCATTCCAAGGTGCCAACGAAAAGCAGTTCCGGGCAACCAATGGCTATCCCTCCTCCCACCAGGGACCGGACATCCACGAAACCTCGCCTCCGACGCCGGACATTCTCTACGGCGCTCACTGGCTTGTGCGGGCTATGATGGGCAAGGACCTCAAAGGCATGGTGCTGCCCAGTACCGTGCCGGAATCGATCAAGCTCACGCCGGATGTCTGGTATGACATGGATCCGCTCGGCAACGGGGGTGGCCCATTGGATCGCATCGACCCCTACCTGGATCCAGGCGGCGTGAAATTGATGGCTACACGGGACATTGTCCATCGCGGCGAGCCTGACTCCAGCTTGATGGACATGGACAAGAGCGATGGCTTGGCGGCTCCGGTTATTGTTGATCCCCATGGGAGGCCCTTGCTGTATTATCTCGCCAACCCCCGAGGCAAGACCCTGACTCAGCAAAGCGCCCTTTCAGGCGATTGGCAGAACGGCCTAACCCCCTACTATGTCTACGACGACAACACGGGTTTCACCGGCACCGATGGCCTGGATGGATTGCGATTCAAAGCTGGGCTTGTACAAGATCGCGCCAGCACAAAAAACGCCCATCTCATCAGCCGCCTTGGTGTCGATACGCCCGCCGCGATTCAAGACACCGACAACCTAGACACTTTCACCCACTACATCCTAAACAAGCAAATTTATGACAACAGCGGAAGTTCCAGCGTTCCCAATAGCCAAACAATTCGTCCGTATAACCCCGAGACTTTTCTCTTGATCACCGCAGGACGAGACGGCATTTACGGCAACGTGGACGATGTGAACAACTTCGGCAGAAGGAACTAGGCACATGGATTTTCTTGGACGCCATGAGAGGTATGCCATGAATCGTACACCAAACAACCGCAGCCTCCCTTTTCCGCCTCCAGTCCGTCTTAGAACGCAAGGCAAGTTAGCGCACCGAGGGTTTACGCTGGTTGAGCTCATGGTGGTCGTAGCCATTATCGGTTTGCTGGTCGGACTCCTCCTGCCAGCGATTGCTTCTGTGCGGACGCGGGCCAAGGTTACTGTAACCAAGGCCCTGTTCGCCACGCTGCGCCAAGGCAACGAACAGTTCCGCGGCCAGCAACAAATTGGCGGATCGTATATTCCCTCCGGCACAGATTCAGAAGCCGACATAGGCACCCCTGCGATAGTACAAGATGGCACGGTCCAGCCTCCAGGAAACGCCCAAGGCGACATCCTGCATCCCGTGAGCGGTGCTTCCCTGCTGGTTAATGGTTTGGCAGGCGTAGACAGCCTGGGGACACCTGGATTTCGAGATCTGGACAACAACGGCTTCTGGTACAACGACCAACACAACAACCCAGCCACAACACCTCCCGGATTGTATGCACTGGATACCAGCACGGCTGAACCGTTGCAGCCTCGATTCGGCCCCTACGTGAGCGATGATGGGCTAGAGAACATCAAGACATACTTGCAGTTACAGGAAGAAGGATTGATCATCGAAACCACGGTGCAGAATTCAGACCTAGTCCTCCACCAGAGGGCGTTCGTAGATGCCTGGGGGCTGCCTATTCTGTACTACAGAGCGAGAAGGGCGGCCAGCTACATGGTTCACAACCCGGCGGCGAGTCCAGCCCAGCCGGGTGTATACAGCCAAATCGATAACATCCTCTACACCGGATCTAGCCAAGGGAGCTTGACTCGCGCCGGACTTGATTTCGGCGGCGGCGCAAACACCATGCTCGAAGCCACCATGTATCCATCTCCGCTGACCCTGGCCAACGGCGGCGTTAATCTTGCGGACACGAATTACAACGGCGGCGCGCCCACCTTCGAGCAGTTCATTTGGGACAGCAGCGTCACCTCCAAGAACGTCCCGGTGAATCGCGACACGTTTTTGCTGATCAGCGCCGGCAAGGACGCTCTCTATGGCACGGGTGATGACGTGCTGAATTGGGGGCAATAAGAATGCCCGCCCACCGCCCCATCCGGGCGTTCACCCTCGTGGAGCTGCTAGTCGTGATGGGCATAATCGCCGTCCTCATTGGCGCCGTCTTGGGTATCAGTTCCTCGGTGATCAACAACGCAAAGACCCAAGACACCAAGGTGATGCTGCAAACGCTGGAGCTAGCCATTCAGGCCTTCAAAGACGATGCCCCACTCAACAAGGTCAGCGGCTACAACAACCGTTACGCGGGCGGCTATCCACCGGATGAGATGGAGGCGATTTCGGTTGATGATGACTTCTCATCAACTGCGCCGTTCGACCCGGTTCTCAGTTTGAACGCTCGCCTATCCAGCGATACGACGGGCACTCTAGCACCTTGGGCAACCGCCCTCGCCGAGCCTATTGTAGCCAAGAACGGTGACCTCATTGCCATGGCGTTGGCTATCAAGCTGTATAGCCCCAGCGCTTCGTCCCTGCTCGATAAGCTGGACCCCAGATTTCGACGCTCCCTGACCGACCCAGCCTCGGGAGCAACCGCCAAGTACCTGGATAAGGACGGCGGCGGCAGATTCTACGAGCCCATGGAATTCTTCGTCGACGCTTGGGGAACGCCGATTGATTATTTTGCCACGTCGGATGGCACGGTCGGCGCCCCTGAAGCCACGATCACCGACGCTGGTCTGTTTGTTGCCACACCCGGCGACCGGCGCCTGACCTCGGCTGCGTTGATTGCAGCCAACAGCGGCGCGCCGCTCTTCGTGTCCTACGGCCCCGATGGCCCGGATCAGTTTGCGGCGGACTTCGCTGATTCAGCTCAGGTTGGCCGGCCTCACGACATGGTCAACGACTGGATGAATTGGGATCCAGCGGTGCCACCGCCGGACCCAGCCATCGACCACCCGCTCAACCAGGACAACATTTATTCCAACCCGGACATTATCGACCGTCTATAATTGGCCCGGACTTGCTACAGGTCGGAAGTGAGAAATCAGCCGTGAGAAGAGGCCGAACAACAGCATGCCAGCGACTGGCCAAGGGTGCCGCGTGCCAGATTGCGCATCGCGACGCTCAGCGGCAGCGGTCTATCGCCGGGCGTCTGGGAAGAAGGGCCTTCACCCTGGTCGAGATGATCGTGGTGGTGTCCATCATATCCTTGTTGTTGGCTGCGGTACTACCGTCACTCAGTGCGACCTGGAACGAGCGCAAAGCCTCCGAGGCTGAGGCCAAGGTGCGCGGATCGCTGGCAGCCGCCCGCATGAAAGCACTGAACCAGAGCGAGCAGGGCCTGCTGTTCATGCTCGACGAAGACGGGCATCAGTTGATCTACCGAATCGAGGCAGAACCATACGACCCGGTGAACGAGAGCGGCATAAACGCTGGCGACCCTACCCTCGACGAACAATCCACGGCCAACCGCTTCAAGGTACTCGCAGGCAAGCCGGTGCTGCTCCCCCAACCGTACCGCGTCTGCCCGCGATCCGTTGTCGACGGAACAACGGGCAACTGGGTATGGGATGATAACGAACTACCAGAGAAAGACTTCGCGGCAGCCTCAGCTACGCCGGAAATGCAGCGGAACCACTTTACCATCATCTTTACGCCGGACGGCCAACTGCGAGTCGGTAGGCATGTGATTATCCACGATGCGGACGACCTGCCAGGCCCACCGACGAACGGTGACGATTTGGGCGACCTAACCGGTCTACCACTCCCTGTCGGTCTAGCCCCTGCCACAACGCCGACGTGGGACGATGGAATAAACTCAGGACTTAACATCCCAGGTGCCGTAGCTGGATTCGTCGGCCTCGACGATGTCGTCATCAACATCAATGGCGATGCAGTTAGCTTCCAATCCGTCGATGGCCTTTTGGTTTATGACGACGAGACGTTTTCTGAATTGGTGACCGTGGACGAGCAGCGTGATTTCATCCTCCGCACGGCTCAGCCGCTGTACATCTCGCGGCTATCCGGTGCGGTGGTCGTCGGGCCTCAAGGTGAGAACAAGTAACGATTTGGCTGGCAGTTGGGACGCAAAGAAGTGATCAGGGTTAAGTCAACAGACAACAGACGGCAGGCAGGATGCTGCAGTTCGCATCAGCGCCGAGCGTTCTCCATGGTCGAGCTGATGATAGCCATCATCATCCTAGGCCTAGGCATGCTAACGGTGGCCACCATGTTCCCCATCGCATGGACCAAAGCCAGAGACCTATCCGAATTCACCACCCAAACAGCGGTAACTGAGTCAGCTAGCGCCACGCTGAGGCTGTTGACCAATGTGAGCAATCCAGCCGGTGCGCCGTCAAGCTTCAAGGGCGATGTTGATGTTATTCCAGGCACACCCAACGCACCTGATCCTTGGGTACATTCACTGCACATGGAGAATCTAGCCGTCGATTGGACGCAAGGGTGGGTCACTAGCCTGCCGGACCCCAAGATCCCGTTCCTGGGGGATTTTGAAGATCCTGATTCAGGGACCCTTCCCAATGTCAATTACGAACTGGACGTGATTGCTGGTGGCCCCCTCCTGCCACCCGTGCAGGTAGCATTCCAGGATCGCATCTATCCCCCGATGCCGCCGCCGCCCTTAGCAGCCGATCCTGATCTTGATGCCAAGCTCACTCACTGGAAAGGTGTACTGGCGCTGAGGCGCTACTGCACTGCCATTTTCCACAAGCTGGACTTCGACCCGACCGTCACACCTTTCCCGACAGCCAACAGTGTCCGAACGCTCACCGTTTTTCAGGTGACGCTACGAAGAGGGCAGTCAACGCATCGCTATGCCCGGCAAAACCCGGGTGCTACTCCCGGTGACGATGTACCACTACTCCCTAATCTCCCGCCAAATCCTCTCCCAGCAGAAACGGCTGGCATTCAACCGGTTGCTTTGCCCGGTGATAAGGATGTGATGTTCCCAGTGCCTTGGCGTGTCCAAATCGAGTTTGTTACTCCGCCGGTTGGCATTGCCACTGGGATTCCGGCGCAGGCAATCACCAACGGGCCCGCCTATCCAACCGATAACTTGGTCACCGATGTGATCTTGAAGGGTTCATACCTGATCGACGAATTGAGCGGCAGCATTTACCGGATCGCCAGTCGAGAACTCGATGCGACAAGTGTGGTAACCCGCACAGCACTACTAACGTTGGATCAAGAAGTGCTTTTCACAGACTTGGATATCAACGGCAGCGGTGGGCCTAATCTGGATGCTGGTGAAGAACTGCGTACCGTCTGGGTCTTCCCGCCGCCGGTCGAGCGGGACTCGTCTGGCAATATCATCGGATTCGTCGGGCCTCAGCCTGTGGTGGGGATCGATGTTCGGACCATGACTTTCTCGCCGTAGTGCCTCGCAGGGCCATAGGGCGAATCGGGCTTCCTGAGCTGGCGCGGAGGGGAGTCCTGAGGATGACGGGTGGGGCAGGCTTCCCTGGCAGAAGCCTCTAGAAGCGACACTTAGCCCGGCTGACAATAGGGTGTGGCAGGCAGCCGGCGCGACCACCTCGACTTGCCTTAAGTGGCCTGGATATAGTAAGTTATGTGCGATTGCGCTCCGGTGGTCCTTGGCCGCCGCTTTTGCGGCTTTGAAGCATACAGGAAGTGACCCGTGCAACGTTTTGGCTACAAACAACAGGTAGCAGGCCGGAGGTTGATGTGCCACTGCTCTGCGAGCAGTGTTCATACAAGCCCCGAGAAACCGCACTGCTCGCAGAGCAGTGGCACCCGGGAGCAGCCTCCAAGAACTGTTTGGCACCGGCTTCTAGCCGGTGATGTCTGTGCACGGCAACCGGCTCCACCGGCTAGAAGCCGGTGCCACATGGGCTTGGCAACTGTCAACTCGAAGCGCCCCGCCTTCACCTTGGTCGAGATGATTGTCTCGATCGGTTTGTTGGCCGTCATTATGGGCATCGTGGGGACGGTCTTCAAAGTCACCACCGACTCGACAGGCCAAGCCCAGGCGATCATGCAGACCAGTGCAGCCGTCCGCCTCCTCGAGGAGACCTTGCGGCGAGACCTGGGAGCGGTCAACCCAGGCCGATCCATCATGGTCATCCAAGCCAATCCCATCAACGCCTATTGGAACGCTGACCATTCCGAACTGGACGACGACGCTGATCCCTCCACCGGCTACCCGCACAAACTGGATCCGGAAAGAGACACAGCCAATCTCGATCCAAACAATCGCCCCATCCCCGAGCTACCCCGGGCAGACGTGCTCATGTTCTTCACCAGCGGAGAAGCCCGCAGCACCATCTACCCCGACATCTGGTCAAACGTCTCCCAAGTAGTCTACGGCCACGCCGAACTCGGCGACTTGGACAACGCAGGAGCGTGGGTGCCGGCGGCCCCTGCTGAATTTTTTGACTACGCGGCCCAAGGCGGACCACTGCCGGCGTTCCCCAAGGCAGCCCAAACATGGCACCTAGCCCGCAGGAGTGTACTGCTGGTAGCTGCGCCGGAATCAACTCTGTACACCTTCGACCCATCTGGAACGTTGGCGGCAAACAGTCCAGATGCGCTACCTAGTTCGGTCGATGATCGAGGTGACGTGGGCGGAGATTCGGTTGGTCCGACAAGACTACCTCTTGTGGATGGCGTCTTGGACATTGTTGACGGCGATTTTAACTACGAAGAGAAGGTTGTTGACGAGTTCGATGTTCTCGCAGGATCGCCGGACCTGAATGCAGGCTGGTTCGAACGCAGCCGTTTGGATCTACTGCCGCCGCCAAGTCAGGCCAGTCGCCTAGGCCACTATTTCATCCCTCGTTGTGCATCGTTCAAAGTTGAGTGGGCCTTGGATTTGAGGAGTTTGGTTCGTTTCGCGCCCCCAGACAACGCCCCGAACGAGTTGGTTTGGTTCGACCCAGCCAACCCCGCCGGCGCCATGGATGAGTTGACCCAACTCGCGATTAGGAAGGGATATACAACATTCAACGTCACCACTGACATGGGGAAGATCATGACGGATCTGGCCGTACTGCCGAATGGGAGATTCGGAATTACCGGCAAAGGGTTAGGAATAACAACCCCTCTTTGGTATGCCAACGACGTACCCAATGGCGGTAGCTCGGGTGTTCCAGACCGATATTTCCCGGTAGCATTGCGGGTCACGGTGGACATTTACGACGCCCACTCCCGTCTTGTCAGGCCCTTGAGGCATGTAATGATACTACCGGTGGGCACGCAGTAGCTGCCCGTCCGATAATCCGAGCTGGGGAGCCGGGTTGTCGATGATGTTGGGTGTGGAATATCAGTTTATGACGGTGGGCAAATCCTGCCGAGCTGTGGGTAGCAAGAACGATCATGAATAAGCTGCGTAGACATCTGGGCCTCACCGTTCGAGATCGGACGGCTTTTCAAGAACGAGGAACCGTTCTCTTGATGGTGGTCGCCCTATTGGGGGCCCTCTTCTTGGTGGGCACTGCATTCCTCAGCACAGTCACCTTTGAGAATGACGTGATCAAAGCTACAGAGCAGGGGAAAGAACAAGCCAGCGTGATCGATGCCCTCAGCGCCGAAATCAGGAGCGAAATCCGCAAGGCAGCTGTAGGGGGCGACCGCCTCCCATGGAACATGGACTTTCTTGGCGCGACGCCCCCGGGCGTATCAAACATAGGAATTGACATCAATGGCGAAGTGTCCGGCGTCCATCCTCTAGGCTCTTCTCTAGAACCCCACCAGATTGGTGCCGTTCCAAACCTGGCGTATCGTTACTCGTCCGATCTAGAGATGACGATGGCCGACACTGCGTTTGATAAGGGCGTTACCACCAACGGCGTAGCGATCTCTGCCGTGGATCTGGTCTATGTTGATCTGGCGCTGGACCAACCTCACCCGACCCGTTTGCTATTCAACAGCCCAATTCCTGGAGAAACGACCGAAACTGCACCTACCCTGGACGATCTCACCACAACCGTGCCGCTGCAAGTTTTTCGCCGGGACGCCGATGGCGATGGCGTTTGGGATAGCTACGAGCATCTACTTTCCCGAACGCGGTATTCATCAGAAGTTCGAGGAGATTTGGGCGTAGAACTGAACGCAGACCCAACCAACTCAAGCGGGGATATCTACTATGCAACGCGAGTGATCCCGCATGGCGCGATGGTCAACATCAACGAGTCTCACTTTGAATTGCTGAATCAAGTGATTCATCCCAACGAGATAGGTTTGTTTAGCGTAGCCCCGGCACCAAAGTTTTCGCCTGAGAGCGAGGAAAGCAGCCTGCGACGGAGGTTCTTGCTCCCGCCTGCGGAACTGCCTCTGACCCAAATGCTGGGGCGCTACGGCATTCTGCCCGAGACGTTTTATAGTTCGTTCGTTTCGGTGATGGGCGACTTCATCGATGATCCCCCAGCGGAGGAGGCTCGGTGGTGGCCGATTGATACGGGTATCGATGGGCAGGACATCATGGACGTCAATACCAATTGGCTGCCGCTCGTGGATAGCGCATCGGCGAACTATGATTACCGCCACTTGATCACGACCGTGAGCTACGACGACCAACTCATGCGGATGGGTCGCAGCCTAGCTGACAATACTAAGGACTGGATTGAGAACATAAATAATATCGAGAACCCTGCGGGCCTGCCTATCAATCCCAATCCCGATCTGTTCTTCATTGATGATTGGCCAGAGTCCGACGAAGACTATAGCGGTCGGCTCAAGGTGAGCCTGCCAGGTTTGATCGAAGCGATCCTGGAAGCCCAGGATCCCGGTGGAGACCCGGGCGGCTTCTTTGGTGTTGGTGGGACGTATGAGCTTAATCCTATCGATGGCATTGCCGATCCAGATCCAACCCTGAGCTTCATCCAGGATAGGTTCTTGAGGACGATCCAGGAAACCGTCCTGCAGATGCTGAAGAATGTCGTCAACCCCGGCATCCTATTGAATCCCGGCGACAAACCGAGAATCGCCGCGGCATACACAGCCAATCTTGTCGATTTTGCTGATACCGATGACATCCCAACTTGGGTAGAGGAAATAGATACCAACGGCCTTCAGTTCGTACCGCCTAGATACGCCTACGGCTTTGAACGGCAGCCGTTCATCACGGAGATCTACCAACTCAATACGACGAAGGGCGATGGGAGCATAAGTGCCATTGAGTCTGCAATAGAACTCTATAATCCGTATTCAGTCGCAATCGACTTGACCGACTACTCGCTGGAAGACACGTTCGGTGGACCCACCGGATTGCTAATTGGAACCATCAATTATGCTTTTGCGCCGGGAACAAGCATTCTGCCCAACGGCTATCTAGTGATCCACTCCGGCAGCAGCGGGCTATGCAACCCGCCGACACTGCCAGCGATGGTGCCTGCTCCAATCGACACCGGCACCTGCTGGTCGATTGATGGCGGTTCTACGATTCAACTGATCCGTAGTAACATCCCCGGCCCCGGCGGGGCGATGGTGAAGATCGCCGTGGATGAGTTTGCAGCCCAGGGAACAATAGGCGTGCCTGCACCGGACGGCACAACGGCTAGCCAGTCCCAGGAACGCGAAACGACGAATTGGCGTTGGGTAGTACCGTCATATAACCCCGCTCCAGTGGCAGCAGGAAACACGCTCGGAGCGCTCAATAGCCCATGGGGTGGCATCGGCACTATCCGCCCGGTGCACGTCGGTGTGGTCAATAGCGGCGACTGGAAACTAGCTTACCCGACGACCGGCACGATGCTGTTAGTGCCAATTGCAGCCCATCGGCGCATCGAAGATGGAACGCCAACACCGCCCCTGACTCCCTTTACTTTCTACTTGACCGATTTTGCTCAGCCGGACAACGGGCGTCTCCCCATCTTTGACCAAGGGAAGTTCGCCACGGATCCCGTTGCTAATACCGGCTCATTGGCTCTTCGCATTCCATGGGGGCAATTACTCTTCGACTACTTCACGGCCTTGCCCTTGAGTCATACTTATGACGTGATTGACCCTCTGGATATGATTCCGACCGTGGATCAAAATGGCATGCGGGTGCATGGCCGCATCGATATAAACTCCGCGCCGGCGACGGTTCTGCAAGGGCTGCCCTTGGTACCCCGAACGAGCTTGCCTGCTCCGTTTATGGCAAAGATTCAAAACGGCCTCTTCGGCGGCGCGGACCCAAACCCCGCAGCGGCCTCGACGCTCGGACCTCAACTGGCTCAGGGAATTGTCGCCTACCGGGAGGCGAGGGTGATTGCCGCTTCCGCTACGGGCAACTTCTCAAGCGCTGGCGGGGATCGATTGAGGAATGATGGTGCGGGCGTTGCCCATTCTGGTTTCTTGACAGTAGGTGAATTGGCAAACGTTCGACGCACGTTAACTCTCGGCGGCGGCGCCGACATTGACGGGGGCATTCTGAGTGCGGATACGGATATTACGAACGACGATTTTATTGACGCCGCTGCCGTCTTGATCGCCCTGGGCGATTGGACCACGGTTCGCTCGGACGTCTTCACCATCTACGGCGTGCTCCGCGGGTCTGGTACTAAGTCTGAGGTTGATCAGAAGGCGATTCGGTTCCAGGAAACTGTGGACCGCATCCCCTGCTTCTTCACCGACGAGCTACCCCAGCGCATCGGCCCTCGAATTGTGGGGCCTTATGCCGACGCTCGGAGCAACTGACCCCTCTCGTTGCAACGCTGCTCGATTCCCTGCCGTGCGAAGGCTGTTTACTTGAGTGAGACCTATGCCTCCTAGCCGGCAAAGCCCATAGCCGGAGCGATAATCCGCGTACAGCTCCTGGCTTCTCACTTCCCACCTCCGGCGGCCCACTTGCTTTTGTGCCCTCCTCGGCTGAACATGGTGCCGCACCTAATCTTCGGCCCGGAACTCAAAGGAGTGAGCCATGCCACGAACTACCCGCCTCTTGGCCTTTCACGCGATCGCCCTGGTTCCCATAGGGTTATTCTGCGGCTGCAACAAGCCCGAGGCTGCCACGCCTCTGTTGATAGCTGAGAAGAACTACGCTGCCCCCCTGCCGCCCGGACGGATAGGCCTAAGACCGGTGACCGACCCTGCCCGAATGCCAAATTTTGGCCGGGCGTTCGTCATGCGGGCTGGCTTGGATGACGCGGTCAGCCGCAGCTTGAACTACATGTCCAAGCCGTCATCGCATCAGTTCTACCCCTACGACCCCGAGGAGAGGATCACCCATCAGCGCGTAGTCAACAGCCTGCAACTATTCTCCCAAACAATAGCCGATGCCCAATCGCCCGAGCAGCTCGACAGCTTGATCAAGCAGCGGTTCGAGGTTTGGGAATCGGTGGGCTGCGATAATGACGGCACGGTCTTATACACCGGATACTACTGCCCCATCTTCGACGCCCGCATGACGCCCGATGCAGAGTTCAGCTATCCGCTCTACGGGCTGCCGGATGATCTGGTCAAGGACAGCGAAGGCAACTGCGTCGGTCGGCGCTTGGCAGAGGGAGGCATCGACTCTGTCTACTACGACCGGAGGCAAATCGTCAGCAGCGGATCGTTGGCTGGCAAGGAGTTGTGCTATCTGCGAGATCCGTTTGAAGCTTACATCGTAACCGTGCAAGGTTCTGCAAAATTGCGGCTAGAAGACGGCAGCTACTTTGAGATAGGTTACTCAGCCAACAACGGGCACGAGTATCTCTCAATCGGCAAGCTCATGGTCGAGGACGGCAAGATCCCAGCCGACGAATTATCGCTGGCCAAGATGATCTCGTTCTTCAAAGAGTTCCCCAGCGAGATTCGCTACTACACCAACCGCAATCCGAGGTACATTTTCTTCGAGCCACGCAGTGGCGGACCCTTCGGCAGCCTCAATGAGCAGGTAACCCCCTACCGAACCATCGCCACCGACAAGGAAGTGTATCCACGGGCTGCGGTGGCCTTCATTGACACGCGCCTGCCGGGCTACGAAGGCACTGCTATTGTAGAGCGCAACTATGCAGGATTTGCCCTAGACCAGGACACCGGCGGCGCCATCCGCGCCCCAGGCCGATGCGATGTCTTCCTGGGCACAGGCGACGCCGTGGCTGAGATAGCCGGCAGGACCATGGCAGAGGGGAAAATGTTCTACCTCTTCGCCAAGCCTCAATAGAACGAGGCACATTCCTCAGTCCCCTTGCAAGAGCGCAGGGGTGGGGATGATCCAAATGTCACAGTATGGCACTCCTCCGTTCAACGGTTGTTCGTTGCGCCGATCCGGCCCGTTGACGGGCTGCGACTCAAAGTCGTGCTCGATGATCGCTTCGACTTCCAGCTCGCGATCTGTTGAGGTGTAGCGAGTCCGAACCAGAACGACACCGGGGTGATCGTCCGACTGATCGGCGATCTCGTTATCGATTGGCGAGCCGTCGCTACCGCCGCCTCCACCGGGGGCACAGCTGGTCGCAATCGCAGCCAGCAGCAGAGCGCTCATATAAAGGCGTGGGCCGCGCATTTAAATCATGGGGTTGCCTCCCTGGTTCGGCCCGCGACTCAGCAGCCGACCCGCCATCTGGCTAGCCTACAGTCCAGGCGGTGTGGTTGTGGTCAACTGCCCCAGCGAGCGGCGAGTGACATAGGGTACATACCCTTTGGCGGCTGCGTTGCTGTAGGCTTCTTCGGCATTGTCGTCGAGGGCGTACTCGCAACTAAAGACGGGCAACCCCTCAGCCGCATACTGATCCAGGAAGCCGATGTATTCGCTAACCAGCTCTGAATCGGTTTCCCAGTAGCCTTCCTGCAAATCCCAGTCGTCGGTGGCTGGTCCGTCGAACCAGATACCTTCCTGGGCAATCGCATCGATCACGGCCACTAACTCCTCTCGGCCATCGATCAGCGAGGCGGCGTTCTGTTGAATCACCAAGAAATCCGGGTTTTGCAGCCGAGCCTCTTCGCGGATCTCGCCAATGAAGGTGATCATCTCCTGGGCTACATCGAGGCCTTCATCCTCTCCCGCCTGTATGATTCGCTCATCCTCAAATGCCTCAACCCAATCAAGATAAATTCCGTCGAAGCCGTCCAACACTAGCTCCTCGACCAGGCTGGTATAGTTGCGATTGGCGGTAGTGCTGCCTTGCTCGCCATACATGACGATGTCTTTCCATTGTTCATCCCAGAACGCGACTGGATAATTGCCCACCCATCCATCTGGGTCACGGGCCACGATGTAGTCCGGCCAGTCATCAGGCAATATCACGCCATCGGGAACCTGCTCGTCTTCAGCCTCCTTGGACCACTCCCAATACCATCGCCAATCTTCGGCTTCACCAATATCAACGTAGGCGATGACGAGTTTGCGATGCACGCCGTCGCTGGAGGTGGTGGCCTTGAGACGTTCGACCATCGACTTGGTATCAAAGTCGAGAAGCTCGGCATCGGTACGGGTCGGTTCGATGACTAGCATGTCGTAGTTCGATGCAGCCAGGGCATCGACGGCGCCAGGGGTGTCGATGCGCTGAATCTGGTATCCCCAGAACCGCACCTCATTCAAGGCCAGCGGCTGACCGCCACCTTCCCCAGCGGTAGTGAAGCGAAAGGAGAATTCATCGGCAAGAGCAGTTCCGTCCGCAAAGGTCAGCTCACCCACGAAAACCTCATAGCTCGTCGCAACGCCCAGCGACGCAGTAGGATTGAGGGAGAGCTCCGTGTTCCCCGTGTTCCAGCTCAGTTGCAGATCCACTTCTGGCTCGATCCAGACATCGATGCTCCCTGGGTTAGCTTCTTTGATGAAGCGAATCTGTATACCGTCTTGCATAGGCACGCTAGGGGAGCCATCGGCCGGCTCGGTGGCGGTGATCGCCTCAGCCGAATCGATGAACCCGCTCGCATCCTGGTCACCCGTGCCGCCCCCACCTCCTCCGCCCGCCGGAGGGACACAACCAAATGGGGAGTAGAGCGTGAGGAGGACAGCGCCAAATAACGGAATGCAAATCGGAATCCGTGTCATGCTAGATCCTTTCAGACGGCCAAAAACATGGAGGTTGTACCCGATCCTCGCTAGTCCTCGTTTGGCGGCCAACTGCGAGATGGGCATCCAGATCACGGGGCTCAAAGACGATAATTGGATCATCATATCCAGAGCAACGGATTGTACCACAAGAGGAAAGGCGGTGCATTGCACGCCGCGCAAACCCAGCACGGCGACACTGAAACTCCGATCCCGTCGAACGGTCCGCCTTGAAATCTACCGACCCGGATTCTGCGCGTCTTTCTCGGAACTCCTGAGGACCGGAAATGGCGATGCCTCCAACCAGGCCGAACTTAACGCAACCTTTGGTGCGGTTGGCTGAGTCGATCTGGTTGAAGGCATTGATCAACGGGCGACAACGATAATCGCCGCGTCAAGACGCCTGCATCAATTCAGGCTTTACGGAGCCAGTCCTTCCAAGGCGATCACCGTCCGCAGCCTCGGCTGTGTCAGGTAGACGGTGTCCAAATCGTTCGTGAAGGCGAAATCCGGATCGGCGTCGTTGGATGAGAAATCATCCGTCGCGCCATCTACACTCCGCGAGAAATACCCGAGAATCTGAATCTGCCCCGTCGTCGGGTTGTAGACCAGAAGCTCGTAGGCTTCGGTGTCGTCCCTGACTTGAGCAGTTGGCAGCGCAGTCGAATCTGACTGATCAAAATCGGTCAGCATCATGTACTGGGAATTGCCATCGCGGTCAGCCAACCTAATCCCGCCGACACCGCTCACCCCATCCAGTGGGGCAAACAAGGGCGTGACCTCGCCATCGGCAGAAATCTGCTGCATCGAGAAATTCTCGAACGTTGCCACTGAGCCGTAGATCGTTGGCCCGAACAGACCGCTGGGTGGGACGAAGACGTTTCTGAATTCCTCACCGAACGGGGTATTGTACAATTCGCCCGTGCTGCCCGTGCCTGCCACTAGATCACCCACCGAGCTAAACCGTAGGCCGCAAACAACGACATCCCCGGCCGAAGCGGCCGATCCGGAGTACCCGGTTGGCGCGACCACAAGGTCAACCTCGAAACTGCCGCCGATATTACCAATCAATGTGTCGGTTGCGCCGGTGTCAGGATCAATAGTCACTACGCGGAAGGTGCTGTCTCTCGCGGCTGCGATGAGATCACCGGTGACATCCACTGCGATGGGACGCCCGCCACCCGAGATGATGCCGGGCATACCCAGTGCATCGGCCTCGGTCACCTCAGCCGGGCCTGTGAACGGGCCGTAGGGCTGCGTCTGATTGGCGACAAACATTCGACTGGCATCGTCCATGGCAATGCCCGTGGCGTGGCGGGTCTCGGTCAGATAATTGTTGGCTTCGACCAGTTGGAACACCTGGGCGAAATTGTCCGGCAAACCAAAACCGCTGCCCGATAGCTCAAGGCGATAGGCCGTGCCAGCCGTCATGCTGCTGGGTAGATCGATCATCACCCGGGTGTTAACTACCTGATCGCCCGAGTATACCAAAACGCGTTTCACGTCGGCATCGGCGAGGCTTAGCTCAGCTCCCGTATTCTCTTCGGTGAGCGTGACGTTGCCGGCGTTGAAGTTGCAGAACGGCAAGATGCGGTCGAATTCGTACTCGAACACAGTGGGAGCACCCTTGAGCAGGTAGTAGCCGTTGCCCAAGGTGCTGGCGATCACAGCCGCAGAGTCGCTAGTATCCACGTTGAGTCCCTGGTCGTAGGTCGAATCGCAAGGCCAATCGCCGTCTGCGTTGTTGTTGGCTAGCCCTTCCATGACCATGATGCTGGTTTGATCAGGCATGGAGATGTATGCCCGTTCATAGTCTTCGGTCAAGAGCACGACTGTGTAGGCGAGGAAGTCAAAGGCGAATTCCTTAATAGCCAAAGGGGCGACTACTTGAATCCGATCACGGGTCGCATCATACGCGAACACGCCAATCCCGGTGAATGTATCGGGTAGAAGTTGCCGCGTATCAGCCAGACTAGTATCGAGACTCCCCAAGAAGAGGAACTCTCTTCTGCCTTGGACATCCTGCAGATGGGTTGCGGCAGTGCCGTCTACCTCAGGCAGAGGCTTGGGCAATACAAATCGATCCTGAATACCGTTCGGCAGGATGCGATGGATTTGGAACCCTTGGCCGAACTCCTCGGGCTTGTACGATGAGTAAATCGCCCCGGGCTTGCCTGCCTCAACTGGCGGAGCCCACATGTGCAAGAAGGCGCTGTTGATGTCGTTCCGTTCCAGTAATCGTACGCCGCCCTTTAGACCGGTCCCTCCGATCAAGTCCAGAACAGTGACGCCCGAGTCATCACCGAACACAGTATCCCCGGCTTGGACCCCGGCAAATTCTGCACTGGTGTAACCCGCTGGTGCCTTGACCGAAGATTTGGGGAAGCTGTTGAGATCATTGGCAACCGCAACGAGTTGGGCACTGCCAGTGGCTAGGTTGACTTCAAAGATTTCTCCGTCGCTACGGCCTTTGACGATGACCGTGCCGTCATTGGTCGCCACTACGTTACGGCTACTCAGGGTGGGCAATTCTGGGGCTAGGCGGCTGCCCTCGGTGATGGCCCCTCCACTGGAGAACGGCCCGTAGAGGCCTGTCTCCCCAACGATGAGCAGATTCCCCTGGGCGTCAAAGTCCATGCCACCTGCAGCCGGCGTGCCGGTCAAGTACGGTGCAATGGTTACGCCGCGCATGTGTTGCACGAAGTCACCACCAGGAACATCGTCGCCGCTCGGCAAGGTGCCGTTGGCGGCCATTGACGAACCAGAATTGACCTGGAACTCGCCATCCAAACTGAGGCCAAAGGCGCTCAACGTCAGCGTGTAATCGTTACCGGCAACCAACGAGTCAGGTAGATCGATGGTGATACGACTGCGCACTACGACGCCGTCCTGATCGAGGAGATGCAGATGGGTCAGATCCGAATCCGAGAGAGGAATCTCAGCGCCTGAGGCAGAATCGGTCAGGGTGAAGTGATCTGCGATGGCTGCACAGGTGCGAACTGGCTGATCAAACTCGTAGGTCAACGGCCAATTGGGATCCAGAAGCATGTGGCGACCATAGCCCAGCGTACTGAGGATTACTTTGGTCGTGCCTGGATCACCAAACTCGACCTGCAAGGCTTGATCTTCACTGGCGGTGCAACTGAAGAAGTTTCCAGTCGGCGGTGGATCATCCGGCTCGCCGGTCAAGGAAACATCGATTACGTCAACCGTCACGGTGCCAGCGAAGTTGGCGGTGACTTGTAGACAGAACACAAAATCGTTCGCAGCCACCGCATCGAGGATCTCACCGCTCAGATCAGCCTGGCCGCTGCCTGAGGTAATCGAGATGACTCCCTGGTCGTCTTCTGTCGCGGTGAAGCTGAACACCGCGAATTCGTCCGCACATGGATCTTGGGATCCTGCCGGCGCGATGTGCAGGGTAATGTCGGCTTGGCGGCCGGTCCCTGCCGGAGCAAAGGTGAGATTAGCCGCTGAAATCGAAACCGAACCGTCGATGGTGTTGTCCGGAGCTGCGGCACCCAAGTCCGCCGACGCTGTGGATTCTGCCTCTTGGTCTTCAATGACCTCTACGTCACCTGCATCGCCGGTATCAACGGGAAATGCGACACTGTCGTCATCAACGGGGCGAGAGCCACCCCCGCCACCTCCGCCGCCACCACCGCCCGAAGCGCATCCAAGCCCGGTGAACGCCAAGGAGCAAACTCCCAATCCCATACAGCTACGCCAGAAGCCCGTCATGATTGTTTCCTTTCGATACGTCAAACCAATTTCAGAACGGTTTGAGGACACACTCTGCTCTTCAAACCGAAGGTATGTCTTTGACAATGCAAAGAGGAATAGCGTTAGCGAATCAGGATGGTTTTTGCGCCAAAACCGTCTCCACGCTGTGCTAGCAAGGGAGGGAGTATAACGTCCCCAGTCAGTCAGGTCGATGCAATGTGGAGCCTGGGCCCGCGTTTCCAACCGCTGCGCAGGACGCCCAGAATAGGGGATTAGGCGCTCATTTGGCCAAGACCGCGTGCCGCTGCGCTAGAGCCCTACCCGAACCGGCCGCGTTCACGAGGGGCTGACCCTTGCTCAGGCAGACTGAGTTGGTAATCCCCGATGTAGCCCTTTTTCTGGAAGTGCTCCAGCGTCTCTTCAACGCTTGAGAAGACAGCAGTGGCTGTTTCGGTGATGAACGGTGAAGGCTCGCACTTGGGCTTCCAAACAATGTAGACCTCTTTGGTGCACTCGAAGGCGTGTTGAAGCTCGCGCTCCACACCCGAGGAGAGGCCTGGCTTGCCGTCATTCAGCTCAGGGACGAAACTGACGATCATGTCCGATTGATCAATCAACTTGAAATCTCGGGCATAGATTTGGCCGTCAATGTCGCCGGCCACCTCTGCGACTTCCGACACAGGAAGGGTGACATCCTTGCCATTGACATCCACGGTGATGGTTGACTCGCCGCGCTGTGTAGCTGCACCTGCTTCAAACAGCAGCCGCTTCTCATCCAAGTCGCCGGGGTCGAAGCAGATGAAATGTACCTGCAGAGCAGCCCGAAACGCATCAATCTCAGCCAGGACGTCCGGCATCTCCATCACATGGGTCATGGGGAACGAGGGATAGACGCGCTTGCGGTGGCTCTCGAACATGAGCCGATACATCGATTCAGCCGTCTCCATCTCGAATCCACGGGCCAAGATGTAGGCACATCCATAACCGCGAATAGCCGCCGACATGCTCTCGGTGACAACGATCTCCTCTTCGCGCCAAACGAGAATATCTTTGAGTGAGTGATTGACCTCATGATCCCGCTCAAGTCGTTCGTGAACGGCATCAACGTTATCCACCAGGGTAATGTAGAGGTCAGCGTCAAGCTCGACCATCTGGTCGTAGTCATAAGCCATGAATAGACCGTGTTTCCAGCGGAAGGTCGCATGGGTGTTGACGATCAGATTCTCGACTTTGTTTGCTGTGGCTAGGACATCCTTGAACGCACTTCGGCGCAGCGAGTCCAAGCGCAACCGAGGCAGATCAAGGATTCGCCCCGGGACGACATCGGGAGCCTCCTTGTACATCATGTCGCCGATGTGGCAGAGCGTGATGTCCTTCCCGTTGTCGCGGGCTATAGAGGCGATCCGGTCAAGGAACGGTTTCTTGTCCACGCCGACCTGCCCGGTTATGACCACGCGAACTCCTTCGCGATGGCGATCACCAAACAAACGACCCTCTGGGGCTGTTGACTTGCTCATAATAGGCGATTCTAGCAGTTTGTCTGACAAAGGCATAGGGCAAGGATTCTGAAGTGCTCAGTTGGCCGGGGTCGCCAAGACCTGCACCCAATACATTCCTTCGTCGCCACCCTGGTACACGCCAATGCCAATTTCGGTCAAATCGCCCCGGAGAAAGTTTTCGCGGTGGGCCGAACTCGCCATCCATTCTTCGACGATCTGCTCGGCGCTGCACTGGCCGTAGCCGAGATTCTCCGCGGCCAAGGTCCACCCATAGTCAGCCGCGGTAATCCGATCACCCACTCGCTCGCCAGTAACGGCGTCTTCATGACCCGTGAATCCAAGCGTTCCCATTCGCTCAGCGTAGGTCTGGGCGATCTGAGAAAGCGTCGGACTGGCGAACAGCTGCCCTACCCCGGACATTGCTCTCTGCGTGTTGGTTGCAGCTACGGCATCGCTGGCTGCCGGCGGGTTGTCCGAACCTTGGGCGCAACCCAGCACAATCAATTGGCCACCACCCCCGCCGCCGCCACCTACTGCCGCCCCCCCACATCCCGAGATGGTCGCCCCAGAAATCAAAACCAGGACCAGCGCTGCCGGCATGCATCGAATCATGACCCTTCTCCCAATCTGCTCGTCCGAGGAATCTTCAAGACTCTTGCGGCTACATGATGCCTGATAATGCGGGGAGTCGCTACGGGGTGTGATCAGTCATGGGCAGTGCAAAGCCGCAGAGTTGGGGCGAGTCACTCGCGGACGATGGTCAGCGAGGCATCATCCATGATGACTTCAGTCCGAAGTGTGGCAGGCTTGCCGAACAACTGAACCCAGTACACGCCGTAGGTGCCGCCTCGTCGAACACCAATGCCGGTTTCTTTCCAATCTGGTGACAGCAGATTCTGGCGATGGCCCTTGCTCTCCATCCAGCTCTCAACCACCTGGGCAGCGCTGATCTGACCAGCCGCTAGATTCTCGCCAACGGCGAAGTAGACGTACCCAGCTGCCGCCGCCCTTTCGCCTGGACCTTCACCTGTCGCAGGGTGTATGTGGTCAAAGAAATCCTCGCCGGCCAACGTGCACGCATAGCTTTCGGCGGCATTGACCAGTTCATCATTCAAAGTGACAGGGCTAACGCCGACCGTCGCCCGCTCGATATTGATGAGGCTAAGCACGCGCTGAGATAGGATCTCATCGTCAATTCCAACGATGCAGCGGGCAACTGTGGCGCCATCTACAACACTCTCTCGGCCTGTCGCCAGGGTGGCTGCCCCGCCATTGGAATAAGCAGCCGAACCGGCGCTGTTGCAGCCGACTGACGCAACCAAGCCCAGTAAGCCAGCAAGCCGAGCAAACTTATGTAGACGAAGATTCAAGACCTTACCCTCAGTGGATCGCGCGGGCGCGACGCTCCTGTCAAGCCCAGCACTACCATCCTAAATCGCAAGACCTGCCCAGGCAAGTCAAACCTGAGGAAAGTCGGTCGTCCATAAGTAACATTCCGACAAATTCTTACGTCACGTTCGCCTCAGGACCACGAGACAGATATCGTCCTTTGGGCCACTTTGCTTGAAGAAACCTGCCAGTTCAGCCGTGAGGTCATCGAACATATCGGACGGCGGATTCCCTGCTACTTTGGCTAGAACCTCGATCAACCTTTCTTGGCCCAGCACAGCTCCGGTCGAATCCTGCATCGCCTCGCAGCCGGGGCTCAGTAGGACCAAGGTCTCGCCTTTGCGCAGTCGCTCGGCTGATCTGGGAACATCTGACGTCTTGCTGCCCCCAAGACGTGTTGGAATTGACGCTGTTAGCTTCCGAGCCTGCCGGTTTGCGCCGATCACAGCCAATGCCAGCGGGCCGGCTATGGCGAATTGGAACGCTCCGGTCTTGGGGTTCAACAGAACATTGGCTGCGGCTAGAATCGGTCCGCCATCCAAGTCTTCCGCGAGCCAGCCCAGTTCCTTCAACAGCGTGTGGGGCGGATCGCCGTGCAGCCCTCCGACCCGGAAGGCTGACCGCGCCTCGGCAAGGGCGACGGCTGACTGCTCCCTCGCCGAGTGAGCATTAGCCAGCAAGAGACTTGCCAGGCCGTTGGGCATAGTCATGGCATCATAGATGTCCCCGCCCGCAGCTCGGCCGGGCTGAAAGTGAATCCCAACTTCATAGCCAGACCAGCGGGGAACGCGCTTGGTATTCAGTAACAACTGAACACAGCGAATCTGACTTAACTGGGAGGGGGCTGCCGCGGCAGCAATTGCGATAGGTGAATCCGAGTCCGCCTTCGTGCAAGATAAAGCAGCAACCTCCTGCTCGGCTAAGATGTTGGCGGCCGCCTTTTCAGCGGGGGGGACCTGCATCGCCAACTCTATCTCTTCGTCAGCAAGATTTGGCGGGACTGCATTGTCACCTGCCAAGAGCAGCTCCTCCAAGCGGAGGGCCACCACGGTGGCAATGGCCATCATTTGGTCAAGACTGGCCATCTGGAAACGGCGCTCATCTGCCTTGGCTTCGACATATAGCAGGCCGAAGCATCCTCGCTTCGCCTCCAGAGGAACAGCCAACGCCGATTGCTGATTCATGCTCTTCTTCCGAGCGATTAGGATAGATTGCGACCGTTCGAGGCAACGAAATTCAAGGCTGGCCAGGCCCTGAGGCTCTTGCCCTGTGAGGACTCCATCCACTATGCACTCCATGGACCCCAACTCACCGGTCGGTCGTCGCCGGAGGCCGTACCACGCCGTGCCGGCATTCAGCGATTCAACCAACGCGTCCAGCGCCCGTCGCATCAACGTCTCAATATCACCCAAACGGAGCAATTCAGCTGTGAATTGAGTATTTCGGAGAACCTGCTCGGGGGCAAGCGAGAGAGGCTCTTGAGGCCTGCGGACTTCACTGCCCGGCGGGAGCGGAAACTCCTTAATTCGGGCAAGCTCTTCTAGCGAACTTCGTCCTTTGACACCCAGATCAAAACCCCCGTCAACAGCTATTTTTAGCCTGAATCGACCAATTTCAAGCACATCGCCGTTATAGATGGGGCAACGCTCCCCAACTACGCGACCGTTGATCGTTGCCTGAATTTGGGCGTCAGCAAGTTCAATCATCCACTGGCCGGTGTGTGCAGCCACCATTTTTGCAACTTGCAAGGGCAACGCCATGTCCGGCAGATGGACATGCATCGCAGCCTCAGCCCCAACCAGAATTGGGCCGTCGTGGAAGAGTTGATCGCAGAGAACCTGATCGTCCTCCAGCAAAACTACACGCATGATGGCATTCCTTCGTCCCGGCGATTTTGCAACAGCGAAAATTCGAGTATATCATAGCCTCGTCAGACAGACCAGAATCTGAAGGAACAGCCTCTAATGAGCGAAGCTAACAAACACCTGTTGCTGGGCCATAGCCCTGACCCCGACGATGCGTTCATGTTCTACGGGCTTGCCCGAAACAAGCTGGATACCGGCGGCTGGACATTCGAGCACGTGCTGCAAGACATCCAAACACTCAATGAACGTGCTCTACGCGGCGAATTGCACATCACAGCCATCAGCATCCATGCATATCCACATGTCGCGGACAAGTATGCGCTGACTTCTTGTGGTTCAAGCATGGGCGACGGGTATGGCCCAATCATCGTCGCCAAGGAACCCATGGAGGTCGAAGAACTGGTCGGCAAGACCGTGGCCGTACCAGGCTTGATGACAACCGCATTCCTAACGCTGAATCTCCTCCTGGGCAAAGATCGGTTTGAGCACCGTGTAGTCATGTTCGATGAGATTCTTGACCGTGTCGCAGCCGGCGAAGTCGATGCAGGCCTGGTCATCCATGAGGGCCAACTCACCTACCAGAATCAGGGGCTGGTTAAGATCATCGACCTGGGAGAATGGTGGCACGAGCAGACTCAACTCCCACTCCCTTTGGGCGGAAACTGCATTCGGCGCGACCTGGGGCCTGTGGCTATGGCTGAAGTAACTGCGATCTTGAAACGCAGCATCGAGTACAGCCTCGCCCATCGAACCGAAGCAGTCAACTACGCCCTCGACTTTGCCCGAGACATGGGCCAAGATCTTGCGGATGAGTTTGTGGGGATGTATGTTAATGAGTGGACGGTAGACTACGGCGAAGTGGGCAGACGGGCAGTACGCCTACTTCTGAGTCGGGCTACGGAGGCAAGATTACTCCCTGCCGTTGGCGAGATCGATTTTGTGGGGTAATTTACCGGCAAAACCGGGGCCTCCTGCCTACAATGACACCCGATCAATCCTGGCCAGGAGTAATCGGTTAGTACCCTTGCAAGAGTCCGCTGCAACAACAAACAAGACTTCAAGTGCGCCTTGCTTGAATTGGTTAGCACTCCGTAACAATCTTAACGAAGTAGGCAGTAAGGCTAGTTCCCCCGAAGCTGGGGGTAGGCAATGGAGGAAACAATGGCTAAGAGACGTAAGAACAGTAAGCGGAGTAGCACAGGCACGGGGCCCAGCACAGCTGCGGTTCCGCGGGGACGCCCCCCG
Organism: Phycisphaerae bacterium; assembly: GCA_029260235.1. GTDB lineage: Bacteria > Planctomycetota > Phycisphaerae > UBA1845 > UBA1845 > OFTM209. Next base: position 38,976 of record JAJDDP010000096.1, read on the forward strand.
AAGAATGCAGCCGCAGGTCGGCTTCTGGCTCAGATGGCATCCTATCGATCAACATTGCTTGACGATTTGGATTCCGTTCAAAGCCAGATCGACAGCATTGAGGCTGCGATGGCCAAGATGGGTTCAGCGCCCAGTGGTCGGCGGCGTGGCAGACCCCCAGGAGGGGGTGGCGGCCGCGGCTTCCGCGAAGGTTCGGTGAAGGGTTTCATCCTCAAGGCCCTTAAGGGCAACGGCGAAATGGCCGTCAAGGATGTCGCCAAGTCAGTGCTCAAGCTGGGCTACGGCACCGATAGCAACAACTTCCCCAACCAAGTGAGCAATGCCCTGGCGCAAATGCCACAAGTCACAAAGATGGGCCGAGGGCGGTACAAGCTGTAATATCGACTCGATCTTTCTTGGCTTAAACTAAGGCCTCGCCTTGCCTGCTGTTTGGTTGGAGCCTAATTGCACCCCAACAACAGTGGGCAAGGCCGGGGTTCTCTGGTTGCGGTGCTGTTCTGCCCATGTATCCACTTAGAGGTTGTTTCAATTCCCTCTGTGGCACCGGCTTCTTGCCCGTGGGCGTGCTGTAGGATGCAGATCC
>JAJDDP010000097.1 GCA_029260235.1 Phycisphaerae bacterium
CAGATTCGTCGCTGCCGCCGGCATCCGTGTTGCCCCAGAAGATCGAGTTGATGATGTTGATCGTGCCACCGGTCGAGGATACGCCGCCGCCGGTTGTGGTTGCGTGATTGTCTGAGAAGCTGGAGTTGGTGATGGTCAGCGTCCCAACGTCACCGAAGAGGGCTGCCCCGTTGTCAGCCGCATTGCCCAGGAAGGTACAATTGTCGACTAGGCCCGTCGCAGCACTGAACCGCAAATAGCCGCCACCCAGCAGATCCGCCGAGTTGCCTTGGATGATGCAGTTATGCATGTCCAAGTCGCCGGCTGTGTTGTTCACACCGCCACCGGCGGATTCCGGGAAGACGTCATTGGCATTGCCGCCCTCGATGGTGAAGCCATCCAATCGGCCAGGAGGCAGGCCTGCGACGGACACCAGAGTGGAACTGACGACATGCAAGCTGTTCTCGCCGTTGTTGGTGAACCCAGAGTCATTACCGTTGAGGTCACCGCTCAAGACTGTGGGGTTTGCTGCCCAATCACGCAGAGACAACGAGGCTTCGCCGCCAGCGAACCCACCGTATACGGCAACGCCCTCTGGAATCGAGAACGTAGCAGCCCGATCACCACCGGCTGAGGCAGGTGTATAGGTCGAAGCCGCAACCCAGATTTCGCGAATTAGGGCCGGATTCAACGCCCCTTCGTCCAGGGCATCCTGCAGGTCTGTGTACGCGTTACCCCAACTCTTGCCGGTGTTTCCGCCGCCAGCAGTCTTATCGACGTAGATCACTTGACATTCGTCAGGAATTCCGTCGGTGTTCAAGTCGTCGCTAAAGCCGCCGGAAATGTCATCTGCGTCGTCTACACCATTCGTGTTGCAATCGTCGCCAATGAACCCGTTGAGGCAGGAGCGCGAATCGCGGAAGGAGATGATTTCAGGAATAGTGAAGGTCGCGTGAAACTGATTGGCGCTCTGGATGCTAGCGTGCATCGTCCAGCCAGAGCAAGTGCAGTGGTTCGCCGACCAATTGTGGCCCAACTCGTGGGCAGACAGATCCGTGGCCGTGACGAAAACGCCTCGATGCTCGACAACGCTATACTTCAGATTGAAGTTGCAAACTCCATTCAACCAAGCGATTCCGATGGTTGTCCCGGTCATGTTCTTGCCGGTGAAATGCTGCACGACGTCGCGCGCAGCCCCGCTGGGGGGACTAAATTTCCAAAGATTGGTAGCCTCGTTGAGTATGGTGTTTGGATCGAAGGAAGTATAAGGATCCACTTCAGCGGTGTAGACGACGATCACGGTGATGGTGTGGTGGATCTGGACATCCCGTTCATACTGGATGTTCATGGAGTCGATGACGCTGTTGATGCGACTCTCAACACCGGCTGTTCCGCCCCAAATATTGCTGAATTCGACGTCCGCGTCGCAAGCAAGCTCTGCCTCACAGAGGCCCAAGCCGCAAGGTAAGCCGCCTCGAAGACCAGCGGCGGCCTCGCCATCCAAGTCGCCTAGCGGAGACGCGACAGCGTTAAGACCACACGTTGAATTGTCCTCGATTACATCAGAGCGGCGGTAAAGGACGTGTTGGCCACGAACAATGCCATCCACATCCAATGGGGCCGGCTGAACCCAGACTTCATTTTCGGGTGATAGGATGATTCGGGCGTGCAGGCCGTCCGGCAGCAACGAGGCCGCTATGACACTGCCTTCAACTTCAAGAAGGTGCCCGCGCATGGTGCGCACTGGACCAGCGGGAACGTTGCGAAAGGAACCGTCAGCCAACTGCTCCAAGACCTGATAGTCAGGAGACCTGGTCGAGGATCGCTCGAGCTGCATGGTGTAGACTTCGCCATCAATGACGACGTTCTCGGTGATCGGCGCTCCGACGGGTCGATCAACATCAAAGGTGACCAGCGCATGATCGGCCAACTGCATGGATTGGTTGACATGGGTCCATCGTACATCCGCATCCGTGGCAAAGTCGATCGGTGGTTGGGCAGCCAATGCCGCATTCACCATGACACCGAAACTCAAAGCAACACAGCCCGCGATGCGGCCGTTGCCAAAACCTACGGTCATCCCGCTTCCATCAAAAAACATAACGTCCTCCTGTCCGAGAAAGGATTACCCTAAGCCGGCCTGTGGACCCCGCCCTCACAAAGAGTCCTCACCGGTACCTCATTCACATACCCAAAGGCTAAGCCTCGGGCATCCCCAATAAGCGATGTCGATGGATGTACCACCCCTGGATTCAGCCCAGCGTTGCTGACCAACGCAGCTTGCGTGATCCGGGACCCACTTTCTTGTCGCCGAAAAATCCGACGCCCAAACATGGGCGCCCCTCAGGAAATACGACCCAACGCATACCTTAACGATTATAGGGAAAGCGACCCGCCAATTGCCAGAGGCTCGATGCAGAAAATTGACCCGATTGGCCCCAATACTTCGGACTACAAAGCAGGATTTGGTGCAGAGAGAGACCGGGAGGGTGACATGAAGGCGGACAATCGGAATTGAAGCGAGGCGTCGGCACCAGCACCCCGAGGCTGGCTGAATCCCAGCCAGAACGGCTCGAAGCCAACGAAGGACCAAACTAATACCTAACAAGGGCCCCAGCGGATGTCTAGCGTTTCGGTGACGCCGAGGTTTGGATACACGTGGGATCGGCGGGCTAGCCATTGTTGCTGAACACGACATACATGCCCAGCGCATAGACGAACAGCAGCAGGGCAGAGTCAAAACCTATGTGCAGGAATCTTCGTTTGGTCCGATAGGTCAGCCCAGCCACCGCGATGCCGGTAAGCAATATCGCCAACAGCCCGGTGATGGTGTTGGCCGCAGTGTCGAAGAAATCGCCGCCCATCAAGAGCGGCAACCCCGAGGCAGCTGCCACAATCTTGAGCATGGGTATGGCGAACATATTGAACATGTTCGATCCAAAGATGTTGCCCAAGGCTAGGTCCAGCTGCCCCAACTTGATCGCAGCCAAGCAGGTGACCACTTCAGGCAGCGACGTAGCCAACGCCAAGAACGCAGCCCCCACGAAGCTATCCCCCAGCGGACGCCCCAGCGCTTCGATCCGATGAGCGGCCAAGACGTCCCCCGTCTTGGTCAACCACCAGGCTGCTACGGTCAACAATACCGCAAGGAGGACCAACTTCCCTTTCAGGCCGGGGGTCTGTGGTCCCAAGGCGGCAGCACCTAGATCAACCTCCGTTTTCCCGTTGCGTTCAAACCGATAGGTCAACTTCATGAACCAGATGTAGCAAACAGCTATGGCAGCGCAGATAAACCACTCACATCCCTGGGCGAAACCGGATCGATCCTGGAACTTGGCGCTCAACGTGATGCCAATTAAGGCAAACGATAAGAGAATAATCCCGAACGAGCTGGTCAGTTTGTGGCTGGCTTCAGCTCGCCCAAGAACAGAGCCCCCACCCATCACGCCGTTGATCATGACGATCAGGATGATGTTGAAGCTGCAAGATCCAAAAACTGCCGCAAAGGCCATGTTCGGATTCTTGATCAGCACCGCCGTCGCCCCGGTGACGACTTCTGGCAGCGAAGTGATTCCCGCCAGCAAGAGCATGCCGACAAACGCTTTTCCCAGATTCAATTCGTCCCCAAGCTTGTCGGCTAGCACGGTCAGCCGAGCTGCGATGGCGACAACTATGCCACCAGAAATGAAGATCTCCAGAAACAATGCCCAAGTTGGCAAGTTGTCGGCGAATATTCTGCTTAATAACATGCTGCGCGTCCGCCTGCCTTTGGGGCTAGAGACTCCGGCTGGTACGACGGGGAATTATAGTTGCCAAACCCTGCAGCACAATTCCAGATTCAGGTGATCCTTGAAGTGCGCTCAACGCGAATGGGTATGAAGCTTCAGACGGCGGGCCGTGCATCAAGTAGCCCGCAAGAAGCGGTGGCTGGTACCATCCTTGCCCACTTTCACGCGAACCGCCCGGGCACATCGTGGGCAATTCCCGACATAGCGGGTGCCATCCCTGTTTCGGTAGATGCGGGCATACACGCCGCAGCAATCGAATTGGATCCCAAGCCAAGGGCGAGGCATGGCATCGCCCGAATCAGCCTCATCGGTGACACCTTCAACGTCCACATGGTATGCAGGATCCTCCTTGGCCATGACATGGGTATCGGCGACGCAGCGGGGTGTTCTCCACAATCGAGTCGATGACCTCCCCACACCCTGCGGACTGTTCCAGGCCTGGCCTGCTCAAAGAGCTGATTCGATGACTCGCAGCAGTTGATCCCGTGAGGCGCTTGCGCTGGCCTTCAGCAGGTCGGCTCTTGCCCGCTGCAAATCTTGGTAGTGATCGATGTCATACCACCCATCCAGAATAGCGATGGAGGCGCCCATATTGAGTGCGTTTTGGCGTAGCTGCGAGAAGACCTCTTCCCCACCCCAGCGCACATCGGCGAACAACTCCTCAATCGGTTTGGAAACGCCGATGACGTAGACACCGCCGTCATCGCAAGGCCCAAGCACAACATCGAACCGAGCTATCGCATAGAGGGCTTCGTCCAACAGGTTAGTGGGTAGGGTCGGGCTGTCGGCCCCCAAACATAGAACTGCTTGGGGCAACGGGGCGCAAGCTTGCTCGATGAGCCGGGACAGCCGGGCACCCAGATCGCCGTCACCCTGGGGCCAACGCAGCCAATCCTCCCCAAGAAATGATCCAAAGCTCTCGGTGGCGATGTCGGGCGAGATCGCCAGTATCCGGCGGATATGTTTGCGTTGATCCAATGACGCACACGTACATCGCAAGCACGCTTCATGCACGCTGCAAGATTGCTCGGGGGTCAGCGGGGGCGACAAACGTGTCTTGACCTTACCTGGTTCAGGGGCCTTGGCAAGAACGAGAATCGTGGTGTCAATCATGGTGATGGTTCGCTGATTACCGAAGACGCTTGGCCGCTTCTTCCTCACGTTCGATGAGCAATTGCAGCATTTCGACCTCGTCCTCCACGGCGTGCAGTTTCAAGACAGTCTCATCGTTGAGGATGCGCATCAAGCGGGCGAGGACGTGGAGATGGGCTTCGTTTTCATGGCTGCAGATCAGGAAGAACAGCTGCGTCCTTTGTCCGTCGGCTGCGCCGAAGCCGATCGGGTTCACCGTGCGGGCGATGCAGATGAGCGGTTCAGCCGTAGCATAGGGCATGGGTTTGGCAGGGTGAGGGATAGCGATGCCGTTTGGCAAGGCTGTGCTGCTGACCGCTTCGCGCTCCCGCAGGGCTTCGTAGAGTTCCTTGCGGTCGTACAGCAGCCCCGTTTTTTCTGCGAGCAGTGCTAACTCGCGCAGCACCGATGCCTTTGTCGAGGCGTTCAGGTGCAGATTAATTCCTTCGACGCCGATTTGATCCGTAACCGCCGTAGACTGGGCGTTGGTCAAGCCGCCGATCACGCGATCGAGGGCCCGCAGGTGTTCACGCGAGAGTGTCAGCATGTGGCTCTCAAGCCAATCATGAACTTGAACACGGTTAAACCGCCACTGCCCACCGACCTTTCTTCCGGGCAGCAAGCCATGATCCGCCTCCCGCTGTGCATCGCGAGGCTTCATGCCAACGAACTCGGCAAATTCTTCCAGGCTCATGCTACGATAAGGCACGGCGACACGCCTCCCCTGCGATCACAACCCAAACCATTGACCGGGAAGCTTCTACTTGGGACCACTTTACACGCCGCGGGCGGCTCAACCAATGGGTGGGATCCGCCGCGGGCCCGAGACGGTGGCCACAGCACTTCGCCCTGGCTATTTGGCCAAAACTCCCGTTCTCTCGTTGAACTGCTCGATCAACTTGTCCCACTGCGGTGCTTGTCCGAAGACCTCGACCCAGAAATCTGGATCCCACAGCTTGCGAAGCTCTTCGGAGGTGCGGCCTTGCTGTTCGACCCAGGTGAAGTACTTGAAGTTATGCAGCGCTTTTCGATCCTGATAATTCAATTCGCGTAAATTGTCCGTCCCGATGCCTTCGAGGTAGCGGGCAAAGTGGCTTGCTGCCGTTGCCTGGTCATACGCTCCGCACTGCTGATTCAATTCGTCGAGACGCGAGCCGTACAGATCAGACGAATCCGTCAGGCAAGTGAAGATCACATCCCGCTCATCCATGTCATAGTACTTGGCCATCTTGATCGCGGATGCGAGGTTGCAAATCCCCGAAATCCCCAGCAGGCCCAGTTGATCGATGGTCTCGCCGGCAACGCCCCGCTTGGATAAGAATTCATGACCAGCGGCGTCATTGAACAATCGCAGAAGGCACATGGCCTGCTCGTCGTCGATGGCGATGACCATGTCTGTATTGCGCACGTTGTGCACCCAGGGGATGTGTTTGTCGCCGATGCCTTCGATGCGATGCTCGCCGAATCCAAACTGCAGCAGGGTCGGACATTGCAGGGCTTCGTTGGCAGCTACGCGGATCTGTGGGAACACTGTTCGCAGGTAATCACCGGCGGCGATGGTGCCGGCGGACCCGGTAGCAGAGACATAGCCAGCCAAACGGTCTTGAGGCCCGGCAACCAGGCCGTAAATTTCCTCAATGATGCCGCCGGTCATCTCATAGTGCCAGAGGGCGTTGCCGAACTCCTCGAACTGGTTGAAGATCACGCAGTCAGACCTGTTCTTCTTGATATCCCAGCATTTGTCGTAGATTTCCTTGACGTTGGACTCCGTGCCCGGCGTGGCAATCACCTCCGCCCCGATTTCCTTCAACCAGTCGAACCGCTCCTTGCTCATACCTTCGGGCAAGATAGCTACGGCTGTGCAGGCAAGCAGAGCGCAATCAAAAGCCCCGCCGCGGCAAAAATTCCCAGTCGAAGGCCAAACCGCCTTCTGCGTGGTCGGATCAAATTGCCCAGTGACCAATCTTGGCACCAAGCAGCCAAACCCCGCTCCAACCTTGTGCGCCCCGGTGGGAAAGTACTTCCCGACCAATCCAACGATGCGGGCATCCACGCCGGTCAGCTCCGGAGGGAACTCAATCCAGTTTCCCTGGCCAAAGGCACCGCCTTGCTCGACAGGCTCGTTTTTCCAGGTGATACGGAAGAGATTGACCGGATCCACATCCCACAATCCAACGCCCTTGAGCCGATCAACGATCTTGTCCGGAATGCTCCAAGGATCTTTTTGCTGGGCGAAAGTGGGGATTACGATTCCCCGGTCACGGCAACGTTGTACGGTTCGCTCCAATACTTGTTTGTTAATCTCGATATTCATGTTTTCTTTTCCGCCAACACGATCAAGTCGACCGACGATTCGGGATCGAAAGGTCGTTGATCGTATGCTCCATAGGTTTCACGGATGGTCAGCCCAGATTCAGTAAACCAATTCGACAGCTCGTCGAACGTCACCGGATACAGCCGCCCTGCCCTCGACTCCTGCCGCCATTTGCCTTCTTTCCACATGGTGATGTTCGATATATCCGCCCGCCCACTGGGGCCGGCATCTTGGTCATCGCTAAAGTGAAACAGCCTAACCGACACATACTCGCTGTCGTCCAGCACCACGCACCGGGGTCCACGAACGCAGGGCCTTTCCTCCCACATCGGCGGGAAATTCAGAATCTGCACCAGCAACCGCCCTCCCCCGTCAAGGACCGCCGCAAAATTCTGAATCGAGGCCCGGACCGCGGCGGCACTGCCCGCAGCTGCCAATGAATTTCCCAGGCAGAACAGGCCTCCAAATCCTGAACCGACTCGATCCGCCATTTGTTCAAACGCACACTGCTCGAATCGAATCGCCGGGTCATGCTCGGCAGACAACTCTCGGGCCAGGGCCAGCATTGGTTCGGAAAGATCGATGCCGACCACCTCAAACCCCGCCTGTGCCATGGCTAATGCGTGTCGCCCCGTCCCACATCCAGCGTCGATGAGGCGCTGCTCATTCGGCGCACCGAACCAGTCGCAGAGCAGCGGAAGCTCCCGCTCGAACCGGGCCTGCCAATTTATGCTGCGATCATACCATAGGGCAGACTCGGTAATACCCTGCAGCGCTTCAGCCTGGACCGGCTGATTTGTCCCAGACTTGGAGTCCATGGATTTAGGGCGCATCGTATTGCTCCCGGGTCAGCTGATAACAAATCG
>JAJDDP010000098.1 GCA_029260235.1 Phycisphaerae bacterium
TGGGAATATTGAGGTTGAAGATCGAACCGGCCCCCCTGAAGTATGTGGAGCCGCGCCTCGACGGGATCACACAGATCATCGTCACATTTGACCGGCCGGTGGATGCAACAACGGCTCAGAATCCAGCAAACATCTCGATTGTGGGCGTCAACAATCCGTCGCCAGCGCCAACGGTAACGCCGACCCTTGATTCAACCGGCCAGCAGCTGACCATTGACTTGAGCCCGGCCCTGCCGGACGGCGATTGCTATACGGTGGACCTGAGTGGGATCACAGCCATGGGCTTTCCCATCAACGCCGATCACAAGTCGTTCATCATCATGGCCGTCAAGGGAGACGTAGACCGCAACGGTACAACGAGCACAGGTGACGCGGCCATCATCAAACCAAGATTCGGTGCTGACCCAGCGGACGTGGGAGCGGAGTACGACTACAACTCCGACGGCGTCATCAGCACGGGAGACGCTTCGGGAATCAAACCCCTGTTCGGAAGTACGGCACCGGCGTGCCCGTAGGAGACGCTGGGGAGCATCGAGCGATTGAAGGCTAGAGAACCTCGTAGTTCAACAAACAGCGGCATCCGCGAGGCGGCCGTGTTGAAACTGGGCGATCCTCCTGAGCAGCCATTCCGGGATGAGTCCATGGTCACCCTGCTCGGCTAGAGAATACCCGTGCATGTCACATGACCTGCGAACGCCAAGCTGTACTCGTCGCAGCAGTGTTGAGTATATCGTGAGGCCGATTCCCAAAGTAGTCGTCAATCGCGCTAGGGATCGCAGCATCCGGCAAAGCCGCCAACTCGCGCAACTGCTCGAATCGTCCAAGAGCTTCGACATGCTCGGCTTCGTATGCTGTCCAGTCCGTGTCGTCGAACTCGCCTCGGGCAAACCAAAGCTTACGCCGTCCATCTTGAGGGTTCGGCTCTCCCCTGGCTAGGTGGTGGCGTTGCAGCGCCGTAAAGATCGAGGACACGATGTACTTGCCTCGCGGACCGAAGCAGGTGCGGGCAATCCGTGCTTGTGATTCACTGCGGTATGGTGCGGAGCGCAGGAAGTCCCACACTTCCCGGAGATCAGCCCTGCTGGGGTATGTTGCATTGATCAAGAATTCTCGAGAGTTCCACCCTTCAGACCCATCTGCGAAGCAGGCGTACACGTTCGCCGGCTTACCGTCTCTCCCGGCGCGGCCGAAGCCCTGCACCCAATCTTCGATCGATTTGGGCGGGTCGTAGTGCGCAACGAACCGGATGTCGCTCTTATCTATGCCCAGGATGAATGCATCCGTCGCAACAGCCACGGGTTTGATCCCAGCCATGAACGCCGCCTGTGCTGCCCTGCGCTGCTTCGGACTGAGCTTTCCGTGGTAGAGGGTTACAGGCCAGCCTTGTGAAGCTAACCTCGAGTGCAAGGCGTCGGCGCCGCGAACCGTAGCCACGAACACGATCCCACTTTGGCCTTGGTGATTGCTTAGGATGTCGATCAATGCTTGAGCGGACCGCTTAGTCGTTCGGATTCGGAGGTTGCTTCTTGCAATCGGCACTACGATGACCTCGGGGTTTTCGAGGTTAAGCGATCGAATCAGCTTGCCTCGGTCAGTGGGTGCCAGAGTGGCCGTACAGGCCATGCGGATTGACGGCTGAATCCGGTCAAGCATTTTACCCAGCCAAGCGTACGAAACGCGGAATCCCCGGTCCTTGAGCACGCAATGCGCCTCGTCGACGGCGGCCAATGTGACTTTTCCGGCCAGGGCTTTCCTTAGCGTCTTGCCCTCCAGTGATTCCGCCGTGGTGTACAAATATCCTTGCCATCCATGCTGGAGGTGTCGGAGGGCTTCGGCTTTACCCTTGTCGCTGACATCGCTATTCCAAACCAACACAGGCAGGCCGAGTTCTTCGAGCCTTCGGCATTGATCTGCGATTAGTGATCGCAGGGGCGAAACTATCAGGGTCAATCCGCCCAGCGTCAGCCCAGCCCCCCAGAACGTGATGCTCTTCCCCGAGCCGGTTGGGCAAATCGCAAGTAGGTCCCGACCTGCGGCCAGTGCTTCGATGCCTTGGATTTGGTGGGAATGGAGACGCGGTACGTCAAGCCGAGCTGCTAGTTTAGCCTGCAAGACGCAAGACACCAAAGCTCCTATACGCGCGCGCACACGCGGGAGATGCTCGGTATTCAGCGCCTCAGCGCCGTCATCTACATAGGCGGTTTCGTGTCTGATGACTAAAGCCTCCCATATGTGCGTGCATGCCTGTAAAAAGGGCGATTCTCCAAGACACGTAAGACACCATCTCTAGTCTTCCGTCTCGCCGATGCTCGAGACAATCGGGTCACTTAGCAGCCAGACCCGCCACTGTTTGCCGTCAGAGGTGACCCGCTCACCTGTCTTGGCGACTTGATGGCGTCTTAGATTGGCAGCCAGCTTCTTGGTGGTGGAGGCCTTAAGTTCCCGGGAGAGCACCTCACCCGCAACCGCGATTTGGGGCACCTCCCCTGCTTCTTCCAATTTGGCAAACACGAAATCGGAGTAGCATCGCTGCCATCCAGGTCCAGGGGACAGCCCCCTGGACCATTCATAGTAGTTCAGTTCTATCGCAGTTCCGGTAGCCGTCCTGAAGTGCCTCTTGGCGATCAAGAATCCGACGACCTGGTCTCGTAGCTTGCCAGCGTCCTTGGTTTGTTCGTCCTCGATTTCGACAACATCCGGGATTGTCCCGACTAAACGCGCGGTTGCCATCGCCACGGCAGCTTTGAAGATTGTAAGGCGCGCCCGGAAGTCAGGCGGTCGCCCATTCTTCTCGCACTGCAGGCCCTCAACCGTTGCTTCTACTGAGTCTAAGTCTGCATCCGTCGCATGCCGCCATAAGTCGCCCAGGAATAGCTCGGCATGATGCCTTTCAGAGAATGCCGTTCGACGTTCCCTGTGCCATTTGAATCCGAATGAGACGACGAACCTATCCGCCAAGTCGCTCGCGCGCTCAGCAGCGGCGATCTCCCTAGCGTGCACATTCGCTTGGCGCTGCCGTTCGGCGTCCATGTCAGCGGCCATCTTCATCAGCACACTGGCCAACTCGCCATCGTCGATCTCTGTGGCCTCTCTTATGGCCTTATGGAATCCGGAACGTGAACGCGCCGATTCTAGATTGAGGACGTCTCGTGCTACTTCGGAGCCGTCGATAGTGACTACAATCCTAGTCTTGCCCACTCCTGCCAGCTTCGCGCTCAACTTGACGTTGCCGACTTCATAGGTCTTGCCCTGGAGATTGATGCGTTCAACTTCGGTGTGATCCTGTGGCTCGCCTCCGCCTCCGTTCGGCGCAGCGAGTGGCAACCCCAAGGGCCGTTGCAGCAGCCTACAGCCGAATTCCTCCGCTTCCTGGACTGTTCGCTTGGCATCCGCCAACTTGTGTTGCAGATCGGTAGCAGACCATGCGGGCTCACACTTGGAATTAAATTCAAGAAGCAGCCGTTGGGCCTCGTCATCAGAAAGACCGAATCTGAATACTTCGCAGGCTGCGGCGAAGGTGGCATCATGGCCGCCTCTACCACTGATGCCCCCGGGCATCTTTGCCAGATATCGCCGGGCCCGTTCAACATTGATGCCACTGAAACCGTTCCCGTTGTCTCTCGAAAGAGCTCTCGGCGGATGTGTTCCGCGCCTCAGGTACTTCTCGACGAGCCAGTCGATTTCCTCCTGACGTTTCTCGATCGTGATAGGTGAGGCACTAAACAAGCGGCCGGTGACGCAAAAATATCGGCCAGAATCGTAGGCTTCAATTTGCCCAAACCCAGCTACCTTGTTGCTCTTCTTTCTGCATCCTTCAGGCAGTTCCCCTCGCACCCAGAGTTTTATTCCACTGCCACTAGGGCTGATCTCCGCATAGCTAGCTAGTCGCTCAACGATTTCACGCGCTTCAGGTACGGCCTCGCCGGCTTCATCAATGCAGTCGTCAAGGTCGATGCCGACGAAGGGGTCACTCTCAGTAAACACAAATCCGATGCCAGAGTAGTAATCGCGACCCGATTCGAATGCCTGTATGGCGTGCTCGAGGGTGGTCCAGTTGGTGGGGTTTGTCGATGATGCTCGCCTACCTCGGTAAACGGTGTACGGGATCTTAGACGTCCCGCGCTGGCTCTCCTCGTATCGCCAAAGCACCCACTGGGAGGACTGCCGCAGGTCAAGCGGGATGTTTTGCTTGGTCACCTCCAAGCTAGTTCGAGCGATGATCACCGGGCGGCCTGCTCTGCCAGATTTTGGGCATAATTCTCGACCGTTTGGCGGTGCCATCGTAGGTGTCGGCCGACTATTACTCCTGGCAAGCGGCCCATCCTGTGTTGGTTCCTGACCGTGCTGACAGGTACGCCCAGTAGTTCGGCGACTTGAGCATCC
>JAJDDP010000099.1 GCA_029260235.1 Phycisphaerae bacterium
AGTGTAAAGGCATAAACCAGCTTAACTGCGAGATATACTCATCGAGCAGATACGAAAGTAGGCCTTAGTGATCCGGTAATCCCGTGTGGAAGGGTTATCGCTCATCGGACAAAAGGTACTCCGGGGATAACAGGCTGATGATTCCCGAGCGTTCATAGCGGCGGAATCGTTTGGCACCTCGATGTCGGCCCATCACATCCTGGGGGTGTAGGCGCTCCCAAGGGTTCGGCTGTTCGCCGATTAAAGTGGTACGCGAGCTGGGTTCAGACCGGCGTGAGCCAGGTCGGTCCCTATCTGCCGTGGGCGCACGAAACTTGAGAGGATATCTCCTTAGTACGAGAGGATTAGGAGGTACGTGCCTCTGGTGTACCAGTTGTCCCGCTCGGGGCACCGCTGGGTAGCTATGCACGGAAAGGATAACCGCTGAATGCATCTAAGTGGGAAGCCTCCCTCAAGATAAGGTTTCGAGATCGCCTCGTGCGATCGAAGGCCCCTGGAAGACTACCAGGTCGATAGGCGGGATGTGTACGCACGGAGACGTGTTTAGCTGACCCGTACTAATGGCCGATCGCTTGACCGCATTAATGAGCGGTCCAAGCTGTCTTCAATTAAAACGCATCATCAGTTGATTCTGATACCAGCGCATTCGTCTATTCAATTGCCAAAGAGCAATCCTGCATTCTGACGCCCACTTCGGTGGGCGTCTTTTTTTTGCGAGTACGTGCGACTGCGAAGGTTGCTCCGCAGCAGCCTCCGTATCCGGGACGTCCGATGTGCCCGCATCTCTGCATTCTTGTCGTGGAGTATGGCGATTCGGGGAGATTCGAATTTCCGGATGTGGGACCGAAGGACGATTTCGCTTGATGCGAGCATCGTCCCGCCTAATCTTGGGTTTCGGCGTATCAAGCGCTCTTCCCAATTGGTGAACGATAGGATGAGCGGCTCGGCGGAAGGGATATGATCCATGAAACAGTACAGAATAGGCCCGCAAACAGAACGACTCGAACATCGAGCATTTACTTTGGACGACGCAGAAGAGTTCTTTGCGTTGAACAGCCACCCCGATGTGATGCGTCTCACGGGCGAGCCGCTGCTGAGGTCTCTCGACGAAGCCAGACAAGCCATCAAGCACTATCCAGACTTCGAGACTTATGGCTTTGGCCGCTGGGGCTGCGTTCTGAAACATAGCCAGACGGCCATCGGTTTTTGTGGGCTGAAGTACTTGCCTGAGCTTCATGAGGTCGATGTTGGTTTTCGGTTTCTACCAGAATACTGGGGGCAAGGTTTCGCAACTGAGGCATGCACAGCGAGCATCGCATTCGGATTCGAGATTCTGAAACTCAACCGCATCGTCGGCCTGGTACTCGCCGAGAATACTGCATCGATCAGGGTTCTTGAGAAAAGTGGGATGCGACTAGACGGAAACATCTCGTATGAGGGACAAACCGCCTTGCGATACCAAGCAAGCTGCTAGATCGCATTCACTGAAAGCGTAGCGCGTTAGGCAACATCGAGAACAACCCAGCCGAGAATGCCTTACGCGGTATCGTGATCGGCCGGCGTGACTGGCTGTTCGCCGGTAGCGACCGCGGCGGACGGACAGCCGCAACGCTATGCAGCATCATCGCCTCATGCCCTCGACGAGGCGTGGTTTTCTCCTGATGTAGTTGTCATCCACACCCTTGAAGGCGCTACCCATCTGGACCGAACCTGCTGATCGGGCATCCTGGAGTTGGTTGTTTTCTGGCTGTGGAACCCGTTGACCCCATTGCCGTTGCGGGCGAACTTGCGTCGTGGGCCACGGTCCACTGCAGATGCCATTCCAAGTCAATGATTTGCTCTTCGATCACTTTATCTATCGCCCCGTCAAGAGAACGCGCAACAATGACGGGAGTGGATGGGAATCGAACCCACCAAGAGCCGCGTTTGCGACCCCTCAACGGCTTTGAAGGCCGCGGGACCCACCAGGCGTCCGGACACCCCCCGTTGGTGCTGCTGCTAGCTAATGGCACCGTGGCGCAATAATCGAGGCGTGTGTTGGCTCTGATCATTGTCTGCTAGTTCGCGCAGGCGCCCTTCTGTGTAACCATTACACCGCTCAACCGCTGCATCGTCAATCCGCAGATCCTGGGCTGAGGCGGGCATGCTTCGTGGGGCCTGCATCATCCTAGAAGCTCGTGGTTGACTCTATCTGCACCGTCCGTCATGCTGGGTGGCGCTCCGGGCCGAGGAGCATTCTTGAAATTGATTACTCGACCTTAACGTCGAATCTTGCGGATCATGGGCAGGGACGTCTGCAGTCGGTGGATTAGGTCGGCAGTCGTTGTCCTACAACCATTGAGGCTCGTCTATGAACATCAGCAGTAAGCCATCGTCGTCAGGAGGCGCGGCGCAGAATTTCGTCGCGGTATTGGTCGGCTTCATCGTTTGCCTGGCTGGGCCGCCAGCGCTTGCCGAGAAGGAAGCGTTTACGCCTGAGCACATTGCCCGGCTCAAGTCGGTCACCTCGGTCAAGATGGCTCCAGATGGTCAGTACATCGCCTATACGGTGTCAGTTCCACGAACGCCATTCGTCGATGATTCGGGAAAACCCTGGACCGAACTGCATGTCGTGGACCGGCAGGCTAGTAGCCGACCGTTCGTGACAGGTAAAGGCGCGCTAAGCGGAGTACAGTGGACGCCTGACGGGAAAGGAATTTCGTTCCTAGCCAAGCGCGGAGACGACAAGAAAAATGCACTGTATGTCATCCCCATCGATGGTGGTGAAGCGCGGCGTGTCCTGTCGGCTGAGACGGGGGTTGGCTCCTACACCTGGAGCCCTGACAGCCTGCGTGTCGCCTACTTGGCCAAACCCAAAGAGGACGGCGACAAGAAGAAGTTGAAAGAGAAAGGCTTCGACGCTGAGGTCGTCGAAGAGGACATGAGGCTCGTCGGCGTCTGGATTGCCCGGATCGACGACGATGAGGCTAGGCCGAGCATGCTGGCACTTGATGGCTCTGCTTCTGCTCTGCATTGGTCGCCGACCGGGTCGCACTTGGCGGTGGCGTTGGCGCCGTCGGCTTTGATCGACGACACATACATGGCCCGAAAGCTGCATGTGATCGATGCAGACTCGGCCAAAGTAGTCGCTCGCTTTGACAACCCCGGAAAGCTCGGCAAGGTTGCTTGGAGTCCGGACGGCAATCACTTGGCAGTACTCTCCGCTGAGGACCTCAACGATCCTTCAGCCGGTCGTCTGATGGTGGCTTCGATGGGCAAGAGCACGTTGACGGACATCTTGCCGAACTTCATGGGTGCCGTGCATGACATCGCCTGGCAGGATGCTGATACGATCATGTTCCTAACCGGCGAGGGCGTATGGACCACAATGCAGAAGATCGACATCGATGGCCAAGGCCGCAAGACCTTGGTGCCGAACGGCGAGTTGATTCTCTCTGCCCTTTCAGTCTCTAGCGATGGGCAATCCGCCGCCCTGCGGGTCAACACGGGCCTACACCCCAACGAAGTTTACATGATGAGTCACGGCGAGGCAGTCCCAACGAGACGAACCGACACCAACCCCTGGTTGGCTGACATGCGCTTCGCCAAGCAAGAAGCTGTTAAGTTCAAGGCCCGTGATGGCATGATGATCGAGGGCGTCTTGTATCACCCATTGGATGAAGAAGCCGGGCAACGATACCCGCTCATTCTCGCGGTGCATGGCGGTCCAGAAGCGCATGAATCCTGTGGCTGGCGAACGGACTATTCCCGACCCGGACAGTTAGGGGCAGCCCGCGGATTCGCGGTGATGTACATCAACTACCGTGGAAGCACCGGCCGAGGGGTTGCGTTTTCCAAGCTGGGCCAAGCTGATTATGGCGGTGCTGAGTTCGACGATCTCGTGGACGCAGTTAGCCATCTGGTGGAAATCGGCTTGGTGGAAAAGGAGCGCGTCGGCGTTACCGGAGGATCCTACGGCGGTTATGCAGCTGCGTGGTGTGCCACCAAACTATCTGAGCACTTCGCCGCATCGGTCATGTTCGTCGGAATTAGCGATCAGATTTCCAAATTTGGCACAACCGACATTCCCAAGGAAAGCTATCTGGTTCATGCGCGAATGAGGCCTTGGGATGACTGGCAGTTTTTCCTTGAACGAAGTCCGGTGTACCATATAAAGAATTGCCGTACGCCCATCCTGATCATGCACGGCAAGAATGATCCGCGGGTCCACCCAGGTCAATCCATGGAAATGTACCGCTATCTCAAGACCCTGAATCAATCGCCGGTTCGGCTGGTGTTCTTTCCCGGCGAGGGCCATGGAAACCGCAAGTCATGCAGCCGCTACGACTACAGCTTGCGCATGCTCCGCTGGTTCGAACACTATCTCAAGGGGCCAGGCGGCGATCCCCCCACCGGTGATCTGGACTACAAGAAGTCCGCGTGGACGGGCGAAGATGTGGAAGAAGAGGCCGATTGACCGCACTTAAATTTCCAGCCACTTGTTATCGGGTCCGCTACCACTGCGCTCCTGATGATATCGTAGATTTGTAGGATCACGTCTCGCTGAACGGTCGATGCACATGGAGACTGCTGAGCTGATGAGACAGCGGGCCTCTTTCGGGGCCCGGTTCACTGACATACAGGACCATCGGGGCGGTATACCAACCTGTTTGGGGTTGGCTTCTGGACAGATGATCTACATCAATGCCAACGGGTTCAAGCCGGGAATGATTCTGGGTGCTCCTCTGCGCCATCCCGGCGTGCCCACCCACACACTGCTTCGAGCCGGATACCGCTTAGAGACCCGTTCGATTGCGCGTCTTCACCGCTTGGAGGTGGAGGCTGCCTGGATTCGTAAACCCGGATTCGAGTGCCTCGACGGGAAAATTGGAGATGCCATCCCTCAAAACCGCGTGGAATTATACAACTGCGTTAAACAGAGTTTTGAGGGAATCTCTAATAAGACGGCAGGATCGTTTGACCTGGAAGAATATCGCAACGTCATCAACAACATGCTTCTCGCGTTGATCGCCAACAAGGACAATGCGGTTTGGGCAGACCGCCTGATGAGCGCTTCGTGTGAATTGTTCTCCCACTGCGCCAACGTAGCCTACCTGTCTCTGGTCATTGGCATGCGATTGCAAACCTACATTGCTCAAGAACGCAAGTTCGTCAAACGTTCTGATGCCAGAGATCTGACCAACCTGGGTATCGGAGCCATGCTCCATGATCTTGGCAAACTTGGCTTGGATTCGCAGTGGCGCGACACGCATGCGATTGGGCCCGAATCGGATTCCGACGAGTATCGATCACATGCCGAGCGGGGTTATCGTGCCGTTCAAGGTCAGATCGAATCTACAGCTGCTCAAGTCCTCCTGCATCACCATCAGCGATTTGACGGCCAGGGTTTTCCGCAGCCGGAGAACAACTCTGGGTCACGGACCGTCAAGCTGCCCGGAGGACACAACATTCACATCTTCAGTAGAATTGTAGCGGTGGCCAACACCGTGGACGCCCTGACCGCGGCGGCAAAAAGAGATGGTTTACCTTTGGTTTCCGCCCTCTCGTCGCTGCGCTCATATCAATTTGAGGGCACGTTCGACCCCAAGGTTTTGGGTGTAGCACTGCGGGTTATTCCACCGTTCCCGCTTGGATCAGTCGTCAAACTTTCGAGTGGACAAGAAGCAGTCGTGGTGGACCTCAACGACGCAGCCCCCTGCTTCCCCAAAGTTTGGACATTGACAGACTCGGCCAGGCAAGAAGATGAGATTGAGGAAATCGACCTGAGCCAATCGGGCGGGCCGTGCATCGTGCAAGCAGGCGACAGCCCGGTGGATCCAGACTGTTTCTATGACCTAGCCTGCCAACCAGTCACAGCCGGCAATTAAGATGCATCCGCAATCGCAGGCCTAGCCTAGTAGTCCATCTGAATCTCACCACTCTCCCCCGTCCCCGGCACCACCGCCGTCAGCACTCGCCGCGCTGTCGTTCAGCATTTCCTTCCTGACCTCAAATGCAATCGCTTGACGACAACTCGGCTGTCACCCTACCATCACGTCCGAGTGGTGCGGGATCACCGCGTTGTGCCAGCGGCGCGAGCTGCATAATCAAGCCAACTAGCCAATGGGTCCCGCGTTTGTGATTGGAACCATAGCATGCCCGACACCAACCTCCCGGATTTCTACAACCTCGATTCGCAACTCAAAGAGGAGGAGCGCCAAGTCCGCGACGCCGTGGCTCGTTTTGTCGACGACCGGGTTCTTCCGATCATTGCCGACTGCTTCGAGGAAGGACGATTCCCCAAGGAACTGGTCTCCCCGATGGCAGAATTGGGGGTATTGGGCCCAACATTAGCGGACTACGGTTGCGCCGGGCTGAACAACATTAGCTATGGCTTGATCATGCAGGAATTGGAGCGGGGGGACAGCGGAATCCGTAGCTTTGTATCTGTGCAGTCGAGTTTGGTAATGTATCCCATTCATGCCTTCGGTTCGGAAGAACAGAAGCAGCACTGGCTCCCCAAGATGGCCAAAGCCGAGGCCATCGGCTGCTTCGGCCTGACCGAGCCCGATGGCGGCAGTGATCCAGGAACCATGAAAACTGTGGCCAAGAAGGAGGGCGACGGTTGGGTTCTCAACGGGGCCAAGATGTGGATCACCAA
>JAJDDP010000100.1 GCA_029260235.1 Phycisphaerae bacterium
CCTTATTCATGGATCACCTCTGCCTCATCAGGGTTGGCTATGCGGACGAAAATGTCGTGTAGGGATGGCTTAGCCAACTCGAAGTGGCGAACAGTAGCCCGATCCACCAATGTTCTTAGGACTGCCTGAGAGTCGGTGCCCGCGCTCATGCGCAGTTCTTGGAGATTGCCAAAGTCGTTGATTCTCTCAATGCCGGGCAAGTCTGCGAGAATACGGGTTGGGTCTGATGAGCCATTGGTATCTACACGGACGCGGATGATGTCTGCGCCGTAGCGATCCTGAATTGACTCTAGTGTTCCGTCCAAGACTTTACAGCCCTTGAAGATCATGAAGATGAAATCGCACATTTCCTCGGCTACGCCCATATCGTGGGTCGAGAAAATGACCGTCGTGCCGGCTGCCCGAACATCGAGGATGGCGTCTCTAACCACGTTGGTGTTGACCGGATCAAGCCCGGTGAACGGCTCGTCCAGGATGAGCAGGTCGGGCTTGGAGATGATGGCTGCGATGAACTGGATTTTCTGGGCCATGCCTTTGGAGAGGGCTTCGACCTTCTTTTCGCCCCAATCAGCCATGTCCAAACGGTCGAGCCACTGCTCAGTCTCCTTCTTGCAATCGCGGCACCCTTTGAGCCGGGCTGCGAACTGCAGGACATCCCGAACCTTCATTTTCTTGTATAGGCCTCGCTCTTCAGGAAGGTAGCTGACCCGGTCGCGGGCGGCTCCGACTACAGCTTGGCCTAATACACTGATTAGACCGCTGTTGGCATCTGGATAGATGATGCCCATGGTCATGCGCAGCGTAGTGGTCTTGCCCGAGCCATTAGGTCCGATGAATCCGTAGACCGAACCAGCTGGGACAGTCAGGGAGAGATCATCGACCGCTCGGTGCTGGCCATACGTCTTGGTGACGTGCTTTATCTCTACTGCATCCATAGCGCCTCCCGCTTTATCGTGGGATCCAGCGCGATCTTTGCCAGATTCTCTTTGAAAGGTTTGACCAACGCGCCGTCGTGCCCACCGACCTAAGCGTACTCGCTCGGAGCGGTCTTGGCAATCGTTGATAGTTGTAAGCCGATTGTTGACAAAACTTTACATTGCGCCAAGGATTGACGCTGGCGGTGGGGGCCGTTGGCGAAATATACTTGGCCGGGCTTGCGAATAGCTAGTTGAGTGCAGGGCCGACGTTCTGCTTGGAGGGGCGTGCTTTGCTATGGATACAAAGGGACAAGAAATGACACGAATTAGGATGAATCGCTCTTGGGTTGTATTGGTTTCACTGTCGGTGATGGGCATCGGCATGGCCGGTTGTCGGCCCAAGGTCTGGGTCGAGTCCCAGGAACAAATCATTGTCCCCTTGGCGAGTATCGAGAAGTTGTCGGTGCTGACCCATAACGGGCACATCGTGGTGAAGGCTGATCCAGCGAGTAACGAAATCAAGATCGAGGTTTCCAAACGCGCAGGCGGAGAAACTCTCGAAGACGCCGAAGCTTGTATGGACGCCCTCCAAATCCTAAGCGAGATGGAAGGCAATACTCACTCGTTGAAGTGGAAGTACGAGCCCAAGAAAAAAGGAGATTGGGCTGTGGCGGTTTCCTTCGACATCACCGCACCGCCCAGCCTAGCTACCCTCTTGGAGACCCATAACGGCAGGATCGAAGTGTTGAGTATGGCTGGCGACGCCGACCTGACGACGCACAATGGTGCGATCAGTGCTGAGACGAGTGCCAATCGTCTGAGCGCAAAGACCCACAACGGCAAGATCACAGCGAGTGCGAATCCCAGCGAAGTTCGCCTTGAATCCCATAACGGCGGGATCATTGCTTCGTTAGACGCCCCGGGTGAGATCGCCGGTCGCATTACCACGCACAATGGCCGAATCGAGGTTACGCTTGGCGAAGCATCAGCCACCAACCTGAATTGCTCAACCCACAACGGAAGCGTCCGATGTGCCCGGAAGCTGGACGAACTTGAAGCGCGGAGGTCACATCTTCGCGGTCGCTTGGGGAACGCAGAGGCTGTCTTGGAGATCGAATCGCACAACGGTTCAATCCGCGTCGAATAAGGATGCGCCGGTGGGGCGCAGTTGGTTTTGGGGCGCAAAAAGAACGCCGGCAAATTGCCGGCGTTCTTTTTGAATACTAATCTGGGGCAATCGTTCAGGCGATTACCTTGGCAATTCGTACGGCGGTGGTCTATCCAACCAACTCTCTGCCGTTCTTGGCCAAGGCAGCCGCATGGATGGATTGGCCTGCATCGTTGAACAGTTGGCCGCTCCAGACGAAACCCTTGGCCTGAAGCTCAGCAAGCCAGCCTACGATGCGGTCTGTTGCATCTGCGTGGGTGAATCCAGAGTGCTCCGCTATTTCCGAAGCCAATTCAAACTCCGTCAACGGTCCCTTGCGAAGTCGACGCAAGATCACCAATTCGTGTTGACGAAGATCGTTGATCGTTATCGTTTCGGTCATGCCCAGTCCCTCCTCAGTCTGCGAGAGTCATTACCCATAGGCGTCAAGAGAGCCATTGGGCGATACGCACGATTGTATGGTCAGTTGCTCAGGGAAGTCCACCCTCACCATTGGACGGCTACTGCTTCCTACGCCGCTTGCTGGCTAGCAAGTGAGCGATTGGATCGCAATTGGGGAAGAGACTGGGGCAGGTTCCAGCATGTAAGATCATGGCCAAGAGGTCGTTGCGCACAAATGCTACAAGAGCGAAACTGGAAGGATCATGGGGCCGCCGCGATGTCACAAGAAGATACCAGCCTACTCTTTACCGGACCGAATCTGTGCATGCGACTGTTTTTCCTGGGAATGCCAGAGCCACCACGTTGTTGTCTGCTGCGCGCCGTCGCGGGGGATCCGTGTTGGGTCTGTCTAGCCAAGAGCGTGGTTCAAAGTGGCGCCGCAGCGATGAGCGCGATGAGAATAGAAGTGGGCACGATGGCTTGGGTTGCGTAGACGCCGATCTCGCTCATTTCACGCGCGTGTTCGGGGCTATAGCTGGCCCGCACGTCGGCCAACTGCTTGTTGCCGGGCAGAGCAGCGAGTCTCTGGAGGGCTTGGTGCTGGGAGACCTGGACAGGAATGGGTCGATGCGGCGGAGCGGATTGCTGCAGGCCATCTTGGTCAGCCAGGGCTGGAGGCGCGAAGGCAGCGAAACCTGTGGCGATTAGAATCGCAATCATGGCGGTAAATTTATTCATTATTCTGTTCCCTCGTGTAGGGCTGCTTCGTCCGGGGTCTTGTACATGGGCAACATGATGTTGCCGGCGCTTCCCCAGTAATGGCGAAACAGAATCGGTTCCCACGTCTCTAGTCTCTTGGGCGAGGCTGGGTCGAGCACATATACTTTCTTGGCTGACTCGATGCCACCTTGGCCCTCAACGCCGATTACGACGACCGCATGGTTATTGTCGGCATTTCCGCCCAATTTGTTGATCACGCAGATGACGGGATAACCTCCCTCAAGCACCCACCACCCCAGGCCTACCAAGTCCTCGCTGCTATATTCGCCGGTCAGCGCTTGCAGCGTGATTCGTTTCTTAGCCAACCACTGTGTTACGTCCCCAACCCGTCCCACGTCCAGGCCTTCTGCTTCCAGCTCGTCCCGCAGCTTGGAGGAGGCAAAGCGGTCTGTTCGGGTCACATAGTTGGCGCACATGACTGTGCAGGCCACCATGCAATCGGTCCAGTCGTTGGCTGGCATATACCGAACCCGTAGAACGCCCGGCGGAAACTTGTCTATGGCAATACGCTCGGCGCAACCGCTGGCGCCAAGGAGTAAGATCGCCCCCAGCATGAACAGGGCTCTACCTCGCCCGTGGGCGATGAGATCAAATCGATTGTCACGGCTAGTTGCTAGTGCCACGCCAGATTCTTCCATGGGTATAGGTAACCGCAGGGGCGCTACGACTTCAAACGGTCGGGGTTCAGGCCTTTGAGTTCATCAATGACGAATTCCCCGTCTTTGCGGATGAGCTTGTCATCGAAGTAGATTTCGCCACCGCCGTACTCGGGGGTTTGAATGTTGACCATGTCCCAGTGGACGGTCGAGCGGTTCCCATTGTCGGCATCGTCCTCGTAGGCGGCGCCGGGCGTAAAGTGGAACGATCCGGCAATTTTTTCATCGAACAGGATATCCAGCATCGGCTTGGTGATGTAGGGGTTAAAACCGATGGCAAACTCACCGACATAGCGGGCACCCTCGTCTGAATCCAGCACTTTGTTGAGATGATCGGTATCCGTGCTGCTAGCTTTGATGATTTTGCCGTCCTTGAACTCCAGGCGGATGTTGTCATGCACTACCCCCTGGTAGAGTGTAGTCGCATTGTGGGCGATCACCCCGTTGACGCTGTCGCGCACCGGGGCGGTGAAGACCTCGCCATCGGGGATGTTCAGCTTCCCGTCACAGGGAACTGCTGGGATGCCCTTGATGGAGAAGGCCAATTCAGTGCCAGGCCCGATCAGCTTCACGCGGTCCGTTTTCTCCATCAAGTCTGCCAGCGGCTGCATCGCCTTGGCCATCTTGGCGTAGTCCATGGTGCATACGTCAAAAAAGAAATCCTCAAACGCGTCGGTGCTCATCCGCGCCGACTGAGCCATAGACGGCGAAGGATAACGCAGCACGACCCAGCGTGTCTTGCGAACGCGGATATCGCCGTGGACAGGCCTCCACCAGATCGACTGGTAGAGCTTCATCTTGTCGTCGGGAACATCGGACAGTTCAGCCACATTAGTGCTTCCCCGCACACCGATGTAAGCCTGCACCTGTTTCATGCGATGGGCTTCGCAGTCGGCGATGAGCTGCATGTGATCTTCGGTAGCGTTTTGGAGTAACGAGCGAAGCACTTGATTGCTCTTGATGGTGACCAAGGGATTCGCCCCAGCCTCCCGGGCAAGCCGAACCAGCTCAACCGTAATTTCCGCCGGGACGTCAATAGCTTCGATGAGCACGTTTTCGCCGGGCTTCATCTCGGTCGAATAGTTGATCAGCACGTCGGCAAGCTTGGTGACACGAGGGTCAAACATGGTGAACTCCTAAGGTCTGAGGATGAGGCTTCAATACAGAGCAGTCCCCCATCCTTCCGCTGCGCTCAAGGATGGGGCACCCGTACGGCGCGGCTGCTAGGTTAGCAGAAAAAGACGGTCTGCCCCAGGTGGGGCGGCCATCTTCGAGGAGTCCTGTGCCTAATTCAATGAGGGAGCTGGTCTGTTCGGTCACAGGCGGCTTGGCGCGCCACGCATCAGACTGCCAAAGCCATTGTGCGACCTAATCAAGTTTCCGGCGGTAGTATCTGCTCAAGCTGCCCGATCAGCTTGGGCAGGTCGATGCTGACGACGCTCCATAGACTGTCAGCACTGTTACTTCGGCGCAAGCAGGAACGCGACAGGAGACGCGAGCTCGCCAGTAATCGCCCTGCTCATCCGGGGCACCCTGTCTCCATGGATTCGCCCGAACCCCCTTCCCCCCAAAGAAACGTTGATACTAGCGGCGTTGATCATTCGCTTGTCCAGACTTTCAAACGAGCTTGGCAAAAAGAAGACCTCCACCTCAAATCGCAGTCTGAACAGGCTGAGGCGATGGCGCTGATGGTCCTAGTGGTGAATACCGATGTGGAAGATCCGGCTGATCGAAAAGCCACGCTGGATTACATACAGCGGAACATCGATTCCTGGTGACCCTTAGCGAGCGAATACTCAGAAACTGCAGCGGACGTGGGTAGCGGTCATCAATCGTCCATTGACGGTCTGCCGCGGTCGCGTTTTAGGTCGGCTCGGCGGGACTTGTCACGGAGGCGTCTGGCTTTGGCTGCTTTGGAGGTCTTTGTCTTGATCCTGTGTTTCTTCCGCACGAGGGCGGCAGCAAGTAGTTCGCAGAATCGTTCGGTGGCTGCGTTGCGGTTGGCCGCCTGAGTGCGGTGCCTTGACGAGATCACCCGGAGTCGGCCTAGACTATCTATCCGGGTCCGCAGCTTGCTCAGCAGGAGCGATTTTTGAGTGTTGGTCAGCGATGGCGACGCCCTCACATCAAACCGAAGCATCACTTGGGTGTTGACCTTGTTCACATTCTGCCCACCTGGCCCAGAGCTTCGGCTAAACGAAAAGGTCAACTCTGACAGAGGGATCTGCAGTCGGGCGTTGATGGCCAGGAATTTGGATCGTTGAGTGGGCACGGGGATCTCGAGGAGGCTAGGGCACAGGAAGGTCGCCCGAATCTCTGTCCGAACCGGACCCACCACGGAAGTTGTCTTTGAATAGGTCCAAGGGTGATTTGCCGGTGGCTGCTGGCCGGGGCGGCGTCGCTTTCGGTGCCTCCGTTTCCGCCTCCGCTTCTGCCTCACGCTCTGCCCGGGCGTTCTCAGCGTTCACCACGCTTGAGGTGAGCTTGTTCAATAGGGATAATTGGTCGCCACCCAGACTCATCGCCTGGCTGTAATCATCCCGAGCTTCTTCGTAGCGTTCTAGAGCATCGAAGCACTCTGCACGGAAAACATACGGTCCGGGGGATGTCGGTTGAAGTTCAACAGCCAGCTCTGCGTCCTGCAAGGCGGATATGTATTCTCCGGTGTAGGCGCGGGTGTGACCGCGGGCCAGGATAGCGACCACATGGTCGGGATGACCGGCGATTGCTCTGTTGAAGGCCGCGAATGATTCGCGGACATTCTCAAGGCGGCGGTAGCAAAGCCCGCGCAAGGTGTCCAGCCACGCTGTGTCACCGGCCTGATCCAGGTTAATCAGGGCCTGCTCCGGGTTGCCTGAAAATAGCAGGCCGGCACCGCGCATCAGGTGACTCTGTGCGGCGTTGGTCGGTTGTCGTATCAACCACTGGGCCTCTTTGGCCATCTCCTCGAAGCGAAACAGGCGG
Organism: Phycisphaerae bacterium; assembly: GCA_029260235.1. Lineage (GTDB taxonomy): Bacteria > Planctomycetota > Phycisphaerae > UBA1845 > UBA1845 > OFTM209. The sequence continues at coordinate 6,867 of JAJDDP010000100.1, forward strand.
CAGAGCATCACCGCCCGGAGATGATGCACATAGTAGTCTCCAGGTGCTGCAGCCAAGGCTTGGTCAAGAAGGTTCAACGCCTGCGCAGGGCGCTCTGCCTTGAGGGCTCTGAGATAGCTGGAATCTGATCGTTGAAAACGACTGGATGCTTGGCGATTATTCAAATTGCGGACGGCATGTATGCCCACCAGTTTTTCGCCGAGTTGACCGGCTACATATCGCTCGAAAGGCTGCAGGTTGGCGGTGAGCGTAGTCTCGCCAGTGAGCCCTTGCTTGACCGAGGCGGCGAGGTCCATGATTTGCTTGAACGCCTGCTGTTGGGCGATTCCGGGATCGTCGTTTAAGCCCACCTCGGCACCTGCTGGCTTGGATCCGTCGGTGTTGGCGGTTCCAGGTACAGAGAGCGCTCCGGGCACGTTTGAGTCGATGGTTGATGGCGCTACAAGGTTCGGTGTGTTCAGCGACGCGACCGAATTGTTGCCCGGCTGAGCACCAATGATCTTTGCCCGCTGCTTGACGATAATGCTTCCCGCAGCCACGGTGAAGAGGGCCAGTGTCGCCAAGAGGACGCCTACACGACGTTTGCTGATGAATTTTCCGATTCGACGAATCGGCCCTGCCCGTCGAGCCTTGATCGACCCACGATCCAGATAACGACGGAGATCCTCAGCCATGAATTGGCCCGATTCGTAGCGCCGGGCAGGGTCTTTCTCTAGTGCTTTGAGGCAAATGGTTTCCAGATCCGCGGGAATGCCGCTGTTGATTTGGCGCGGAGGTCGTGGCTCGGCATTCAGGATTCCGCCGATCACCTCGTCGCGGCGCTGCCCGGGAAACGGAGGCAGCAGCGTCATCCATTCATAGAGTGTTGCCCCGAGTGAATAGATATCCGTGCGGTGATCGACCCCTCGCCCGCCACCGGCCAGCTGTTCGGGCGACATATATAGAGGCGATCCCATGATCTCCCCGGTAACGGTCACGCCGGGTTCTTCGAGTATGCGAGCCAAGCCAAAATCAGAGATGCACAGTCGTCCGTCATGGCCTAGGAGAAGGTTGTGTGGTTTGACGTCGCGGTGGATGACCCCGGTGTGGTGGGCATAGGCTAATCCCTCAGCCACGGTGGCGGTCAGCCTGGCGATGGTGTCGAAGTTGTTGACTGTACTGTTGACAATGGAGTCCGGGCTTATGGTCAACCCCGAATCGGTGCCCGAGGTGCTGGTCCCTTCCGTCACTCTCTCACGCCAACTGTCAGAAGCACTATCGGTTAGGCTACCACTGTCATCAGGCAAGAAGATTGTTTCGGTGACGCTCAGCTCGTCGTCGGCCCTTCGGTGCCGGGCCTGTTCGATGATCTCGTAGATGCTTCGCCCGTCGATCAACTCCATGGCGTAGTAGTAGGTGCCGTTGTCTTCGCCCTGGGCATAGACGCGGACGATATTGGCGTGGTGTAACTTCGCGGCTGCTTGAGCCTCCAAGCGGAATCGATGCACCGCCGTCGGGCTTAGTGCGCCGGCAGTGGCCAGAATCTTCACGGCAACTTGGCGCTGCAGCGACTCTTGCCAGGCTTCATAGACCGTGCCCATGCCGCCGCGGCCGATCTCGCGGCGGATCTCGAAGTCGTCGATGACCCGCCCGATCAGCCCGGCAGAAGAACTCCCTGGCGAAGCAGGGGGATCGTTCGCTTTTGGGTGATCAGCGTTCATTCGTTAAGCCTAAGGGTTGCTTCTTTGCTGCCTAGGTTCTCTGACTGCGCTGACTCCCAACGCGCCAAGTAGGGGGCACTCGGTTCCCAACATAGAGACGCACGAGCGGGCCTTTGGGACCAAAAAAAGTTTCCAAAATACCCCCGCATCGATGGCCCGCTACCTCTACATACAGCTTGTACCGCAGGCTGGGCGCGGTCAATGTGATAAATCGCAATTTATTATAAGGCAGTAGTTTGGGGCCGATCGTTCACCCCCCACCACTGTTCCAGACACGCTACTTCATTGTTTCTTCGGTGTCGGCGTGTGCTTATTGCTGCGGATCCGCAAATTCCGCCGCGTTTGGAAACTGCCCAGCCGCATGCAATCTGCCCAATTCGACGTAGCTCTTGACGACGTGGTGTGCATATTCTCGATCAGTCGGGGTTGCATCCCGGGCAATCTTGCCGGGGATGCCCATGACCACCTTGTTGGGCGGAACAATGGTTCCAGGCGGTACAACCGCCCCTGCGGCAATGATGCAACCGTCTCCGATTTCGCAATCGTCTAGAATGACCGAGCCGATCCCCACCAGCACGTTGCAACCGATCCGCCGGCAATGCACGACGGCCCGATGCCCTATACCAACATCGTCTCCAATGATGAGTGGGCATGAATGTTTGGTGTGCACAATTGTACCGTCTTGGATGTTGCAGCGGTCCCCGATGGTGATGGCTGCAATGTCACCACGGACCACGACATGATGCATGACAGTGCATTGATCTCCGAGGGTGACATCTCCTCCAACGTATGCAGTTGGGGCGATGTATACGTCTCGACCCAGTGCGACTTGGGCTGGTTCATTCATGGGCGGTTCCGCCTAGCTCATAGTGGGTAACGACACGCTGGATGCTGCCCGAGCAGGGCTATTGGGGGTCTGGCGTAGTAGTAGCCGTAGATTGCCCTGTACTGCTGTTCTGGGCGTCACCCTCGCTTGAGGCTTTAGGCTCAGGCTTGGCGACGGGTGCTTTGCGAATGGTCTGGGCACGCGTCGCTTCGATCCTCCGGGCGATCAATTCCTGTTCGTCGCCGTGGCTCTTAACATAGCCTGTGACGATGACGCGTTCTCCTATATGCAGGTCGGCCAAGGACGACACCACGCCGTTGATCTGAATCTCGGTCCCAGGCAGCACGGTCCCGGAGCGGCTGACTTCTCGATTGCCCTTCGGAGGGGTAAAGCGAACGCTGATCGTTGATGCAGTTGCATCAATAGACTGGACAATGCCTTCTATCCGGTGGGCCGTTGGAGCATCTTCCTGCTTCGAGCAGCCACTCAACAGGCCCGCGATCCCAATCAGCATGATCACGCCGATTCTGATTGCAACAGCATGCATAGACATATCTCCGCTTTTCGATAGGGGTTTGGGCGCTTCAGGCCCTCGATTCCTGCCAGCTGCCGCCCGGCCCATTCGAGCCTTCTTCCGAGCGTCAATGCTCGCTCGCGTGGGGCGATCCACTGCCGTGGGGCACTGTAGCCAGCGTGTCCGATAACTTCAACGCCCAACCTGGAGATCAGGAGTGAAGCCGCACTGTCTAAGGGCCGATATCTGTAAGGGGCCTGAGGCACGGCCGAACGAACTGGCGATAAAGGCAAGCAAGGGTTCAAGATGAGTCTTGAGGTCAATCCAAGGATTCTGGCAGTGATGTATCACTATGTCCGGGATCGTGCGGGCACAGAAATGGCCCGGGTTCGAGGTCTGGAAGCCTCGGCTTTTGGCGAACAATTGGACTGCCTCTGCCGCCGGTTCGAGCCGATCACCTGGCCCATGCTCTTCGCTTGGCGGCGGGGGGAGGCTGACCTTCCACGTGAGTCACTCTTGTTGACATTCGACGACGGGTTGGCAGACCACATCGAAGTCGTAGCGCCCGCTCTGGAAATGAGAGGGCTTCGAGGGGTTTTCTTTGTTCCCGCCCAGATTCTCGAATCAGGTCACATGCTGGGCGTTCACCAAATCCATATTCTGCAGGCTCGGATTGGTGACGATGTCTTGGCCGGGGAGATCAAGACATGGCTAGGAACTCATTGCCCCGAAATCGACTGGTTCGCCCGGGTCGATTCGGACCAAGCCAGACTGATCTATCACTACGAGTCCGATGATCGCGCCCTGCTGAAATATCTTCTGGCCTTCATCTTGCCCGCCGAGATGCGCAGCCAAATGATCGAAGAGATTTTTGACGAGCGGATCGGCAATTCACGGGCCTTCTCGGAAGAGTGGTACATGAATTGGGATGACGTCGTCACCCTCAGCGCGGCTGGCCACACCATCGGCGGGCACGGGTACGCCCATGAACCGCTGCTGACGCTCTCGCCACAGGATCAGTTTCTCGAATTATCCCGATCCGGTGCCCAACTCCGGCAAGTCTTGGGCCCCGAGTCTCGGCCAATGTCTTACCCGTTTGGCAGCGTAGACCAGGAGGTAGCTCGCCGATGTGAGGATGTCGGTTTCGTTCATGGTTTCACCACGCAGGCAGATTGGATTCTGGCTGGCTCCAACGCTCACCTCTTGGGCCGCGTTGATACGATTGAGGTTGACGCTTTCTTGGAAAGGCAGGAAGCATGCACTCTGCATTGACCGAAGCAAAGGTTGTTGTTCCTTCGATTGCTCAAGATCAGCGACTTCACCGCTTCATGAATGCCTATTGGCTTCGGCCTGAGAACGCCCTGTGGATGGCGCTGCGCAGCCAAGCGCTCAGCGACATCAGCTGGGCGCATCGGTCCATCGATTTGAGTTGTGGCGATGGTGTATTCAGCTTCCTCCATGCCGGTGGCCAATTTGAGGACGACTTCGACGTGTTCACTTCCATCCTTCCCCAGAACCAACGCAACGACGAAAAGGACGACATCTTTGACCATTGCGATGGGCGCTACAAACCCGTGATCGTCTCACCGCCTCAATACGGCATAGATGTTGGAACCGATCTGAAGCCCAACCTTTTGGCCAAGGCGGGGCGTTTGGGGCTTTACGAAGAGCTGGAAGTCCACGACAACAATCAGCCGCTACCTTTTGAGACCCACGCCTTCCAGACGGTTTACTGTAACTCAATCTACTGGGTGGAAAACATCGATCAGTTCCTGGCAGAGATGAGTCGCATCACCGCACCGGACGGTCAGATTCTACTTGAAGTCAAAATGGACAGCGTTCTACGCTACACGCTCGAATCTCATCGGGAGCGTTTAGGCGACCGCTTCCTGGACATCATAGGCCGGGGCAGGGCGGGTACTTGGCCATCCATGGGCGATCAGGCTCAATGGGAATCAAGATTCGCCAAGGCAGGCCTATCCATCACCAAGGCTACCTCCTTCGTAACCAGAACCCACGCCCACATCTGGGACGTCGGCCTAAGACCCATCGCCCCCATGCTCATTGAATTGGCCAACAGCGTGACCGCCCAAACCCGAAGCCGGGTCAAGAAGCAGTGGGTGGACCTATTCTGCGAGCTATGCGAGCCGTTCTTCCAAGCCGACATCGACCTCTTACCCGGCGGCGACGAACCAGCTGAGATTCTCTACGAACTCAAGCAGACGGTGTAGTTGCGGCGCGGCGTGGATTGGATCATGAGGAGTGCTTCGGATGTGGTCGCCTAGCTCACGGCGACTGGCCGCCGGAGAGATGCGGTAGGCCGTCTGTCAAAGCGGGACCGCCCGACCGAGCCATACGTACCCTTGCCTTTGGAGACAGGCCCGGAGTTCCTCTGCTCAGCCGTCAAAATAGCGACCAGAAGAGGAGGCGCACTCCGGACCCGTCTTCCAACAGACACGATGACTCTATTCTTGGCCTTGATCGTTGTCAGCCGCGTTTGGAATCAGCCTGATTCGGATGCGGGCTATGCGGTACCCGGGGCGGGTGAAGTCGGCGCGCTTGCGGTGGAAGAAGATGCCCGGCGGAGCGACTGAGGTTCCACCGAGAATGGTTCGAGGCCCTGTGTGGTTGGCGAATGAGCCGGCAAAGCCTTCGTGCTGCTGAACCGAATCCGCTGTGGTCATTCCTGTGTCTGGTGCGGTCTGGTCGAAGAAGGCAGCATCCATCTCTGTGTTGGCCTCAGTGCCTGCATCGTGAACCATGTCGCCATAAACCATGATGTCGATGGGGCCTTGGAACGTGCCCTCAGCGTCGAATAGTTCAAGGTGCATCGGATCATCATTGCCGATAAAGGCGTCGTTGGACGGAATCACCATGCTCAAGAAACTGAAATATCGATGCTGGTCGGGGCTTACCGTGTAAGCGACCGTAGCGCCTTCGCGTGGGTCAAAGACCGGGGCGTCGGGGAAGCCGTTCGGCGCCAAGATGAGATCATCCATTCCCCCTGCCATCCCAGCCGGGCTGGCGGCAAACCCAGCCATGACCGCGGACGCATCCCCATCCTCGGCGATTCGCTCCACGCCGCCGCCCGGCATGACTGGTGAACCGACATCGAATGGATCGAACGTGCCATCGTGGAAAGCAACCCAAACCGGAGTCAGGTACAGCCCGTCTCGTTTGGAAAGATTCTTGATCGAGACTGATATTTCCTCCGCTTGTGCAACAGACGAAACGGCGATGATCGCCAAGGCAAGAACGCCCCCAAGTAGTTTGCGCGTACGAATGTGCAGCATGTCCATCTCCTTTTCTGAATTGAGGTCCGCAGACCAGCCGATGAGGGTCATTGGTAGCCCCTCGCGATGGTTAGTCGTCGTGAGGCCGCGGTCCTTACAGATGGGCAAAATATTTTGAAGAGACCTTGATGGCGCGCCGGAGTGGCTCGTGTTGCTCTACGAGCTGATGTCTTCGCCACACTCGGGACAATCGGGGCGGGAAATATTCCCTAGATCATATCCACACGAGCGGCAGTACTCCGTAATTCGATGGCCGCACTTTGGGCAGGGTCCAGGATGTGATGATTCAGTCGGTTTGCCGCACGCCAAACACCGGCCCTCACCGAATACAGGCGAATAGCGCGCGCGGAGTACGACCGACAGGATCCAGAAGGGGACCATCCAGAGCATGCTGCCAATGACCCCCAATTGGCCGCGCATCCACACGGCTGCCATGAGGGTCAAGAACGCCGCAACTAAGCAGATAGATCCAACGGCCGCTCCGTACCAGTACCGTTCGAAAAGCCTTCCACCGCATCGCTGGCAGGAACGGTCACGTCCCCCCCAAAACACGGCAAGCCATGGCAATCTCGCGAGACAGATCGGGCAGCGATTCATCAGCTCCGTTCATAATTTGCGTTGGCGAACGCGTCAATCGGCCGGAATGTGCCCGGAGATGAACCAAGTCCAGTTATTTGAAGATCGGGTGCCGACATCGGGATTGAAGCTGCGGGGAGGACGCCCGCCACAGCGTCCTGACAGGCGGCAAATGGGGAATCTGGGCAAACTAAACCGGAATCCGCTTGACATGTATCCGCAACGGATATAGTATGGAAGTATGGCAAACAACAATGTCAAGGCGCCCCTCACTCCGGCGGTGCTTCATATCCTCCTTGCGCTCTCAACAAGAGAGCGGCATGGCTACGGAATCATGAAGCAGGTGAGCGCCGATTCGCAGGCAAAAGTGAAAATGGGGCCAGGAACGCTCTACGGCTCGCTGGGTCGCATGCTCGAGGCCGGTTTGATACGCGAGAGCGACAAGAAGATAGATCCTGATTTGGATGATGAACGGCGAGTGTATTACAAAATCACCGGTCTCGGCCAGAAAGCGCTCCAGGAGGAGTTACTGCGATACCGCGAGGTGGTGGCGGTCGCCACGAGCAACAAGCTGTTGCCCAGTACTTACGCTTATGGCACATGAGCACGTCATCGCGCGATACCGACAGCTATACGCAATACTGCTTCGCCTTTACTCGAAGCCATTCCGCGATCGCTTCGGGGAAGGAATGGAGCAGACCTTCAACGATCTCTGCCGAGAACGCAAAGAAGCCGACGAGGGATTGTTCGCTTTTGCGCTTTGGGCGTTCGCCGAAACGTTCGCGGGAATTATGAGAGACAGGATAACAATGATCATGATGCAAGACACTACAAGACGGCTGACTGTGTGGGCGGCCATCATAGCGCTTATATTGATGATACCTCTGGCGGCGATGCAATTTACCAATGAAGTGAACTGGCACTTTCTCGATTTCGTTGTTATGGGAGCTCTGCTGTCCGGCGTAGGCCTGATGTACGAACTGGTGGCGAGAAGGTCAGAGAAAACCGTGTACCGGGTCGCTTTTGGAATTGGGCTTGTAGCAGCTTTCCTTCTTTTTTGGGTGAACGGAGCCGTCGGCATTATCGGAAACGAAGGTCAACCCGCCAACCTGTTGTATGGAGCAGTATTCGCCGTCGGATTCTTTGGTGCCATCATTACGCGCTTCAAGCCACATGGAATGGCGCGTGTGTTGTTCGCTATGGCATTTGTTCAGGCGTTGGTCCCCGTGATTGCGCTAATTATCTGGCCGCCCCAAGTTATTTCCTGGGGTGAGGCGGGCGTGACCGGCGTGTTCGTTCTGAATGCGTACTTCGTCATGCTGTTTGCCGGATCGGCCTGCCTGTTTCGGAATGCTGCGCGGGAGCAACCGCCCGCGGGCGCAGGGCCGCTGCATTGACTTGCCGGCGAAATGTAGAGAGTTGTGCGTATTAGACCGGCAATTGGGTGCCCATGGCGCCAAACGCGGTTCTCGGATTGACGAGGAGTATCAGGGACATACCTGCTCATACACAGCCGCGCCCGCCAGGAAGCGGAGCCCTTCGGTATTCAATGACCGGCTCCCTCACGGTCACGGCTCGAATTCGCGGTGTTCAGAAGCGTCCCACGCTGCTTGCTGAATCCGGGGGTCAGGCTACTTTGGCGCAGACCTTCTTAGCTGCGTCGGTCAGGTCATCAGCCGTGATTAGCTGGGGGATGCTTGCTTCCTTGAGCAGCATGCGTGCTCGTTCGACGTTGGTGCCCTCCAGGCGGACGACAACTGGGATTTCAAAGCCTATCTCTTTGGCTGCGGCGATGAGGGCTTCGGCGATGACGTCGCACTTGGCGATGCCGCCGAAGATGTTGACCAGCACACCCCTTACCTTGCTGTCTGAGAGGATAATGCGGAAGGCTTCGATGGCTCCTTCGGTGGTGACCGAGCCGCCGACATCGAGGAAGTTGGCAGGGTCGCCTCCGTAGAGTTTGATGATGTCCATGGTAGCCATGGCTAGTCCTGCTCCGTTGACCAGGCAGCCGATGTTGCCATCCAGGGCGATGTAGGACAGGTCATGCTCTTGGGCACGCAGTTCGTTGGCGTCCTCCTCGGATGGGTCGAACATTTCTTGCAGGACCGGCTGACGGAAGAGGGCGCTGTCGTCAAAATTCATCTTGGCATCGATGGCCAATATCTGTCCGTCCTTGGTTTGGACGAGGGGATTGATCTCTGCCAATGAGCAATCGTACTTCAGAAAAACAGTGACTAGCCCTTTGATGACGACGCCGGCCTGCCTGGCCTGGGCTTTGTCGGTGATGCCCAGGGCGGCGACTAGTCGGTCAGTCTTGAAGTTCAACAACCCCAGATGGGGGTGGATCCATTCCTTGTAGATGGCATCTGGGCTGCGGGAAGCGACTTCTTCGATCTCTACGCCGCCTTCTTTTGAGACCATCACGACAGCCCGTCGTTTCGCCCGGTCGAGGACCACGGCTACGTAGTATTCGCTCTCGATATCCACAGCCTCGGCGATGAGCAGTTTCTTGACCGCAATGCCCTCAGCCCCGGTCTGCTTGGAGATCATTCGGTTGGACAGCATGAACTCCGCGGCTTCGCGCGTTTCGTCGGAAGTCTTGCAAAGCTTGACAAAGCCCGCCTTGCCTCTGCCGCCTGCGAATACCTGGGCTTTGACCACCATCGTGCCATCGCCGAGGGCTTTGTGGGCCTGGGCAGCAGCGTCGGCGGTTTCGATGATCTTAGATGCCGGTACGGGAACGCCTGCTTCTTCAAGCAATTGACGGGCTTGGTATTCATGAACCTTCATGGTCTTGACCTTCCAGGTTGGTGACAGAGTGCGTCCTATATATCCTAGCCCGGCATTTTGGAGGGGTTTGGGTGACCTGGCAAGTCCCTTCGCTCTCCGGCCGCGTTCTGCACTCGAACCAAGCGTCGATTCAGGTGCAGCAGGGGCAGCAAGCCGCCGATAACTCCAGATGGCGGCTTTGTCTCGACATCGGTATGCGCCAAATCGCATACTAGAGCATAGGCCGCGGCGTAGCGGACGAATGAAATGCATGCAACTCTAGCCAATTTGATCGCCCAGACAACCTCACCCGGAGAGCGGCTCGACGCGGTACACAAATACTTCGAGCAGCAGAATCAATCTCAAGGCCTGGGTGTCCTCTGGGGCGGTTTGCTCTTCGCGCTCGGTTTGTGTGTCGTGCTCATGGTCTTGAACCGTATCCAATCGTCCGGACGCCGCCGCGAAGAGGTAGCCCGAGACCGGCAGCGGGCAGCTCGCAAGCAGGCTGCCGCGCCCACCGTCCAAGCCACGCACAACTTGTCGCTCCTTCAGAAGCGGCGAGGTCGAGGTCGATTCAAGAACCGCACATTCAGCTGACCAAACCGTATCATCAGCCAAGCATGAATCAGCAGACCCTCAGCCCACTTGCTTGCCGGCATGTCCAACTGCTCCAACCACAGCCAATGCCCGATGCCAGCAGCTTGTCATTGCTAGCGCGGGAAATCCCGTGGCGAGACGATGAATCAGGCAGAAGCAGGGGCCAACCACACTATGCTCGGATCTGCCGGGGGGGGATCAATCGAATTGCCGCTGTGTCTAGCGTTCCTCACCCTGTGGCTGAGGATTCGGTGTGTGGATGCCCTCCCACATTCGGCGGACGTGCTCCAACTCGTACTGCTCTACCCGGTCTCGGAGCATTTGCACTACGGGGCCGATGTCGTAGGTCTGTTTGGACTCGCGGACCACAGGGATCTGCTGCCCCAATACCTTGATGGTTAGGAGTGTCTTGCCGTCGTGGCCATGCGTGCCTCTTAGGCGTAACTGGTTCCCCTCGATCTCGAGGAGGGCGCCGAGCTTGACGTATTCGATGTGCTCAGGCAGAACGGCGGTCATGTCGTAGCCCAGCAGTTTGCGGGTGGCTAAGTCAAGCAGTGCCTTGTCAATCGTTCCGGCTTGGCCCTTCGGGGGGATGGCGGTGCATTCGATTTCCGCACGCTGCAATACATCATCGACGACGACGATCGATCGAATTTCTACCCGCAAATTCCCGGTGATGGTGCCTTTGCCTAGCAACTGGGAAAGGGCTTGGAGCGGAAGATCCGACACCAGTCCGGTCGCGCTAAAATACTTTACCAACGGGCCGATCAGCTCAGCCTGATGAACACGCAGTTGAGCGCGGGAGTCCAAACCCGACGCGCCGAGCATGGGCAGCAATTGCCCCACACTCAAATCGGTGATCTCCCCGCGGAACCGCAACGCGTCCAGGTTTCTGTCCCTAATTCTGGCCAGGTCGAGAACCACGTCGATCTGACCTTCAAAGGGGCCGCCGATCAACGGCTCGGTCAGTTCTTCAAGCCTCGCGTCGCTGATCAGCCCAGCCAGTTCGATGCTGGGACCCTGATCCGTACTGCGATAGAGCACTCGACCTCGGAAGGCACCGTGTTCGGGCTGGGCGCCTAGGAGGCTTTCGAGTCCCAATCGGCTGAACGGAATGTGGGGAAGATCGAGCCGAACTTCGTGAAATCGGAGCTCGCGCCCCGGCGTGAAGGTGGCAGCGATCGAGATTGAATCATCGACCGGGTATCCGTTCAAGTTGTTGGCCCGAAGGGCGGCTCTACCGGGTTGTTCGTCGTCGAAGTGCAGCTCCCCGACCGCGCCCCGAATACTCATCGTGATTTCAGGATGTCGCCACTCCAGGTCGATGCCATCCAAGTGGACGCGCTTCAAGTTCATCCGGGCAAAATCCTGCCCCAGACCTGAACGCACGATGGCTTGGTAATCCTCCCCCGACCACTGATCGGTGCCGATCAACATCCACCCGTTGGTCAAATCGAGGGCGTAGGCTGATTGCCCCTGATAAGGTTCGGTGTGCCAGATGGCTGATGCGCAGCGGAAGACCTCGGTATGCCGCATGGGGAGGGCTACCCTCAGGTCATAAAAAGCACGGCTCTGCCCGGTGAGAGGTTGTACGCGACCAATCCGCACCGGCAAATGCAACTGGTTGGAGAGTTGGTCTTCCAATCGCGCACGGAACAGATCGCTGCGTAGGTAAAGGCCGTACGCCAGCGTACCGCTCAGCGAGCCGCCCACACCTAGGAAAGCCAGTACGAACAGCAGTTTGCGGTGGGGGAGCATGCTAGGATCCAGCTTGCCCGGGATCAGTGCCCAAGCGACAGGCAGCCTTCAAGAAAAAATCGTACGCAGCTCGGACCTCCGTCAGCGTGTCGCCGGAGAACTTCTCCAAGAACACGCGGGCAATCTCGAAAGCAACGACATTCTCTGCGACGACACTGGCTGCGGGCACCGCGCAGACGTCGCTGCGTTCATAGTCGGAGCGCTCTGACGCTTTGCTCAGTAGGTTTACACTATCGAGACCCCGAAGGAGCGTGCTGATTGGCTTCATCACGCCGCGAATGACCAGAGGCTGTCCATTGGTCATGCCTCCCTCCAGGCCGCCAGCGTTGTTGGAACGACGAACGAAACCCAGGCCGGGCGTGTTGCGGGTGGACGGGTCAAAATCGATTTCATCGTGAACTTGGCTGCCCGGTCGTTCGGCACATCCAAACCCCAGACCGATCTCGACGCCCTTGAATGCCTGAATGGAACCAACGGCCTGCATGAGTCGGCCATCGAGCTTGTCTTGCCAGCGCCAGCAGCTTCCCAGTCCGATTGGTAAACCAAATGCGCAAACTTCCACGATGCCTCCGAGTGTGTCTTTGTCCTTCGTCGCTTGTCTGATGGCGCCGATCATGGCCTCGCTTTGGCTTGCGTCGGGGCAATAGACCTCATTTGAGTTCCGCGCAGCTATCAATTGGTCGGCGGGCATCTGGTCTATGTTTTGGGCGATGACGGATCCAATTTGTACGACGTACCCGACTATCTGGATGTCGAATTCCGCCAGAAGCGACCTGACGATGGCCCCGGCTGCGACGCGGGCGGCGGTTTCTCGGGCCGATGCCCGTTCCAGTGTTTCGCGGCAGTCGGTGGTTAGCCATTTCACGCTGCCGGCTAAATCGGCATGGCCTGGGCGAGGCCGGTTGACCTTAGGGGCGGTGTCGATGCGATGATCCTTATTGACCACGGAACCTACGATGGGCGATCCGATGGTCACGCTCTGGCGAAGGCCGGTCTGAATATCGAGGGTGTCTTTCTCGATCCTCTGGCGTGCACCGCGACCATAGCCGCCCTGGCGACGACGCAATTCTTTGTTCACGACGTCCATGTTGAGGCGGACGCCAGCCGGCATACCCTCAACGATGACCATACACGATGGCCCGTGCGATTCCCCGGCTGTGCGATAATCCAAGCAAGTCATGCCGACATCATAAACATGGTTGAAGCTTGTGCAAACCGCCGGTAATCCTAAGAGACAGGGGCACGGCGTTGCCTTCGTGCATCATGTTTGAGTGGCCAAGCAACATCAGGCTGGGCACATGTACCCGATTCAGCCCCCATAACGATTTGTCGAATAGGACGGTCGCATAATGCCAGCCTTGGTGGGCCAGAATTCATAACCCGTGGATAAGCAAGAATCTGGATTGTATTTTACTACCAGAAGCGGGGCGGCAATGTCGTCCAACATGTGGCCGAGACGCGGGGGCGCATCCGGCCAAGAACGGTAACCAATACATTGGGGGAAAGAACAATGTCAATTACGGCAAAGGGTACCAGTGCAATCAAATTGACACCGACTTTGGGTGATCGGACGCTCGCGCAGGAGTGGCTCGACGACGCAGAGGAGGTGGGACCTACAGATATATACAAGCGCCGCATGCGCAAGGCACGCACCAGCTGGTGCCAACCACTTGAAATCCATGTCTATGATGAGGCTGGCAACTACGAATCGTATTTTGCTGGGGCTGACTACATCTCTGAAGAGGGCATCGGCTTCAAATGTCGCGAGCAGTTGCCCGCCTACACCAAAATCGTCATTTGCCTCGAAGGCGAAATGGTTGGCGTTCCGTCCGTGGCAATTGACAACATCCAGACCATTAGCGGCTATATCATCGAGACGGAATTCCGCTTCGAGGAGAGGCCTCCAGTCGAAAACGTTCTGTCAAAAGTCGGATGATCGTAACTCCCATTCGACGGCATCGGCCCGCCTCCCCGCGGGCTGTTGAGTCATCGTCTGAAGAATCAACCCGCCGATCAGCGGGGGCATTGTCCGCCGAGATCAGATCATGGTTGGGCGTTCGGTAGCCATCGCTCAAGATCCTTGCGACGGACAGCCACAATGATCCAAATGAACAGCGGAACGATGAAGTGACTTGAGGGGGCTTGCACCAGATCAATGGTAAGCTCGCGATGGACGCTCTCCCAAAACTCTGACGGCTGAAAAAGAGCGCCGAAGTGGTTGCCCGTAAAGGCGTCGTACAAGAAGAGATACAGCCGAAACGCCACGAATGCGTTGACCAGCACAATCCCCATCAATAGCTTCTTCCACCGGCGTGCCCAGGGAATCGGCGTGGCTAGCATCAATGCAACAAAGAACGCGGTCGGGTAGTACCCCTTCATCCGGCTGTCGAGTTCCGCGCTGCCACTGGCTGAGGGTATCGCTCGATTGCGGAGCGTCATCTGAACGTCATTGGGCAGTTTCGAGGCGTCGTATGGCTCGAAGGTGACTTGGCCATTCGATCCGAATGAAGAAAAGAGCAGCGTCGCCCCGACTCGAAAACAAGCGGCGTACGCTTGGCGGGTCCCAGGCCAAGGATAGATCAGCAGACCGTAGAGCAGCACCAACCGAAGAAAGAAGAGGAGCAGTGGCTTGGCCCTGTTCATGGAAATGCTCCGCGGTTGACGTGTCGGGTCAAGGCAGGGCGACAAGTGCCATCGATGGCTATGCCGCAGCCGTGGGCGCCGCTTTCGGGATGGGCGGCATTGGTTTTGTCGCCCATAACGCCCAACCAATCCACAGTACGAGTGACAGACAGATAAACAGTCCTTGCCAAACCTCAAGATGCATGAGGTCAAATGCCTTTGGATAGTGCGCTTTGGTCAGGAAGAGCGTGATGATCCGAATCAGATTGATCAAGGCCAACGCCAGTGTGCCGCCTAGCGCGCCGACGATCTTTCGGCCAATTCCCACCGGGGTTGCCAAGACCGCAGCGACGAACAAAGCAGTGGGGTCGATGGCATCGCAACCGCGACGAATCTCCACAGCCGTAGTCTTCGACGCGAGCGTGTGGTCTTTGGCGGTGACGTCGCCACCAAACAAGTTAAGGATGCCAGCTGATAGGTCCGTGTTCAGCCGCAGGTAGGCAGGGAATACCCGCTCCTGCAAAACAGAGAGAGTCATGGCTGCGTAGAACACGCCCATGAAGACGCCGAAGAGGACGACAAACTGCCAAACGGGTTTGTTCGATGGGCTGGATTTTACAGGCTTCGCGGCTGACTCGGTTGGCGCAGCAATGCTATCGCGTTTGACCGCATCCTGTGCAGGAGACTTGGTCTTGCCGTGTTTCTTTCCGCCCGTAGCCATTAGGATCCCAGCTCCTGCACAGCTCATTCCCGATCGAGTATTGCGCTCCGCGACGATATTGAATCTATGTGGCCCAATGCAGCAATGCAAGGAGAAATCTCGCAACTGCAAGCCATTACCCGTTCAATCCAGAAGCGAAGGTGGTTTCTTTAGAGGGAGCAGGGTAAGGTTTGCGATGACGCGTCCAAGGCCGGCGCTATGGATATGCTCAGCGGCCCTAGAGGAAGGTTGATATGACCATGCAAAGCCTGTGCATTCTACTGGCGGTTTCTGCCTGCGGCGCGGCTGCTCCAGGGCAAGAACCCGCGACAGCCATTGATCTGACCGGCGGATTCGCCGACCACATCATGGATAAACCTGGTGGGCGGATCGACTGGACCGGCGGGTATATTCTGGCTGACGGTATTGGTGATGCCGTCCGGGGTGAATTTGGCAAACAGCGCGAACTGCTCGCCCATGAAGCGGCCCGCCAAGCCGCGATGAGGAACGCCCTGGCACTGGCCAAAGGCATTCCGGTGGATATCTCTGGAATCGTCTCCGACATGAAGAATGGCGCCGTCCGCATCGAAGGTGTCATCAAGGGGCACCAGGAGGTTTCTTTCCGTTGGTACCCGGATCGTGATCCGCCTCAGGCAGAGGTGACGGTTCGTGTTCCCCTGTGGGGGGTCAAGGGCGTCGCCTCGGTGTTCCGTTCAGGACATCTTGCCCGACAGAAACAGGCGGACGCACCTCGTCCTCCATTGGTGGTTGACCGGGTCGATGTGTCGGACTTCATTCTGCTGATCGACGTACGCGGGATGGGCTGCTCGGGTTGTCTCTTCCCGGTGATTGGCGATGCGAACGGAAGAGTTCTCTATGATGCGACCATCCTGCCGTCCGAGCTATTGGGTCGCATGCCGATGGCTCGGTATGTGGAATCGGAACTGAGCTTCGATGACCTGCAAGCAGCCGTGGAATCGGATCGCCCCCTGCGATTCATGCTCGCTTCATTTCAACCCGAACAAGAACAAGTCATGAAATCTGGGGCTGCGACGCAACCGGCAGAGGAGCCCACATCCCAACCAGCCAAGAACAGATCCAAGCGACGGGCTAAGCGGCGCATGGCAGTCCGGGCAGCCCAGACCGTCGGTGAGGGCAACGTCAAGGTTGTGCTGACCAAGCAGGATGTCGATCGCATTCGCAGATCCCCCGAGGGCGCCAGTGCCTTGCGTAACGCCCATGTGGTCATCGTCACAGATTCTGCGGCTGCAGGCATTGAAGGCCGCTTGATCCTTGATGCGGACACCGCCCTTGCGCAGGCGCCGTAGGTGGTCTAAGAGGCCCGTGGGTTTGTTCGACGCTATGGATCGCCGATCTCAATTCCCCGACCATTACCTAGAAGAGCGGCCCGCGCTGCGTAAGCCTTGGCGGATGGGCATCTGGTTGTGCATGCCTGCTCTGATTGCGATTGCCTTCGGGTTCTTGGCATCGTCAGGTGTGCTCGATTGGCTGGAATTCAAGAGTATCGATATCCGCTTTCAGCGCCGGGGAGTGCTGGTAACCGATCCGCGCATCGTGGTCGTTGAAATCGACGAAGTCAGCCGCCGCGAGTTGACCTCTAATCAGCGGCGGTTCGATTTACGGGCCCAGTTGGACGATGCAATCATAGCCTTGGCTGATGCCGGCGCGGTTGTCATCGGGATCGATGCGTGGCTTTATGGCCGAGGCGATGACACCACCGATTCAGAGTTGGCCGATGCGATTAGAGAAGCAAATGTTGTCTTGGCGAGAACCTACTCCGCTGGCCTGAATATCAAACCAGCCGATATATTCATCGAAGCTGAGGCCTTGCAAGGTGTCGTCAATGTCCGGCCCGACGCCGATGGTGTGCTGCGCCGAATCCCAACCCACCCGAACTTGGGGATGGCTGACATTCCCGGCGCCGAGCAGATTCCGCACTTCGCGTTCGTCTTAGCCTGGATGCTGCTGGCTGAGGAAGAGTATGCCGCAGGTCGCGAACCCGAACCCGCTGATTTTAGTCAGGCTGATCGTGTCGCTCTGATGGGCCGAACTGTTGAGTACGGACGTTTGCTGAATTTCGCTGCCGGTCCTGGTGAGGGATTTCATACAACCACGCTTGCCGACTTAATCAAGGGTCGGTTTGATTCTGCACCCATCGACGGGGCAGCAGTCTTGATCGGTGAAGCCCGTTCCATTCAAGATCAATTGCGGATGCCGCTATCGGATCGACTTTGGCCCGGAGTGTACTACCACGCCAATGTGTTGGACCAGATCTTGCAAGATAGGCCGCTGCGCGACTGGCCTCATAGGCTCAATGCGGTTGCTTTGCTTGCCGCGGTTGTATCAGCCATCGCGGGTTGGTACTTCTGGTTCTTGCAACCCTGGTGGGAGCGGCGAGCCGGTTGGTTGGGGATGGTGGCCTACTTCGCCTTGGGGGCCGCCGTCTTCGTGGGTGGCTGGTGGTATGCCTGCGAACGTGCATTTCAGTCGGGCATCGTGCTGCCGATGGCTGCGCCTATGTTGGGGATAGCGGCCGCGATGTTATCAGGCTTAGCTGTTCAAGCCTTGATTACCATCATCAGCGCCCGACGCATTGCCCAGCGAAGTCGTCAGATCGAATCGTTGTTTGGCCGATCCGTGTCGCACCAAGTGCTCGAAGCCATCAAGCAGGATCCACAGCATATCGCTCGGACCGAACTGCATGAGGTGACCGTGCTGTTCTGCGATATTCGAGGGTTCACCTCGGTCTCGACCAAGCTGTCGCCCGACCAAGTCGCCCAGATGCTAAATGAGTATTTTGATGCCATCACCCAGGCCGTGTTTGCGAATGATGGATTTATCGACAAATTCGTGGGGGATGAGCTGATGGCTGTCTTTGGTGTTCCCCTTCCCCAACCCGATCATGTGCTCAGGGCGACGCGATCTGCACTAGCCATCAAACAAGAACTGGCTGACCTGAACAAGCGGCGCATCGGCCGCGGAGAGACGCCGCTGGATTGTGGCGTCGGCGTCCATTGCGGCGAGGTAGCAGCCGGTCACATCGGCACGGCTGAGCGGGCCAACTACACGGTGGTCGGCGACACGGTCAACATGGCTGCCCGCATCGAAGGCTTGACCAAGGACGGAGAAATCTTGATCAGCCAAGAAGTCTACGAGAAACTTGAAGGAGCAATCCCCGCCCGTTCGTGGCAGACCGTAACACTCCGAGGCAGTGATCGCGAACATCGGCTTTACGAGGTGGTCCAAAGCGCCAACATCGGCAATCGTGCTTGAATCGGCATGCGGCTCTCATTTGCTCAAGTGGGCAAATCAGGCGGGTCGTCGTCTTCTTGCGTGCCGGAAAAGAGGCGATTGGTTGGTTGCTCGGGGTCACCATCGACGTCCGCGAATGCTCCGCTTGGGCGGATGCGATAGCCCAATGCTTCGGGCGTGATGACTTCGCCGTGGCCATCACAGAAAATCACGTTGGTCTTTTCCTGGTGGCGAGGATCAACCGCGGTCCGTGGGCTTCCAGGATCACCCGTTCCCCGATCCGATGTGGCCGTTAGCCTCGGAGGGTCGAGGGTCCAGCCGTGGTTGCCCTTGGCGGCCATGTCAGTGCCGTCATTTTGGTAGGGGACGCGTTCATTAGCGGCAACACCGGCTGCTGTACCCAGGCAGTCGGCCGCAAGAACCGTTCCGGCAAATGATCGGATGCGACTTCGGTTCACCGGGAAGTTGTGGAATTGGCCGCTCGTTTTTCGGGCATTGCCTAGGAACTGATGATTGTATCCGTAGGCAGCGTTGCGCTCATCGGTCCATTCGGGCACCATGGGACAGGCATAGACGGGACTCGCGTAGTCCTGCCGATCTTCGCTAGTTTTCGGCTGGTTGAAGGCGAAGATCCCAACCTGCTTGCCCATAGTGGCTACCCAGCGGGGCCGATACTTCATTCCGTTGCCGATCTCGTACCAGTTGTCGGGATTGCTCTTGCCGCCCGGTTCCTTGGCGTATCGTCCGGGGATACAGATGTCGCTATTCTCGTCGGCGTACATGTGCCAACCGTGTGATAGCTGCCGAAGATGGGTTAGACAGAGAACGCCCTTGGCTTGGTTGCGGGCATTCTTGAGGCTTGGCAAAAGGATAGCCAGGAGCAGGGCGATGATCGAGACTACCACCAGTAATTCAATCAAGGTGAAGGCGGGACGAGGACGACGCATAACCCAAACTCCATGCTCGGCACACTGTCGCCACCAGTGCTACAGTTTGACACCTTCAAGGGCAGCGGCTGCGTCGGCGGTTTGATCGATGAGGGTCGCGATAGTCATGGGGCCTACCCCGCCAGGGACCGGGGTGATGAGCGAAGCGCGCGGGGAAGCCGATCATCGGTCTCACTATCTGGGCAGCTTCTCGCAAGAGGGTCGCGAAAAGGGAAGAACATTTTGACCTACCAACAGATCAATCTTGACGGGTCAACACTATCCGTGTGTTGTTCACTCTATTGCTCTTGCCGTTCCGGCCCGTAATCAACCACCCCCCCCGCCAATCAAGGTGGCCATCTCGATATCCCCCCTCGCCTCTGATGTTCGAGACCTGGTTGCCAAACTTGACTTTCACGATCAAGCTATCGACCAGCTTACAGTTGGCACCGTCAATTTGGAAAACCCAATCGCGGGTACCAAATTCCTTGGTTGTTAGGCGGAAGACGACCTTATTGCCGTTATGGCTCTCTACTGTACCGCTAATATTGAGAGGCCCCGTATCGACTGACCAGATACCGGTCCACATCTTGTCAGGTGCGAAGGGGGCGCTCTTTTTTCTGTCTCCAGGCCGTCCCCGGCTTTGCGGAGGTTCTTGGTTTGGAGCGATCTTCTTCTTCGATCTGCTTTTCTTCTTTGACTTTTTTGACAAGACGACGAGTTCGGCTGAATGGAAGATCGTGGGCGACTCCCAACTCACCAGACCAAGGTGTCCCGGTGTGACGGCACTACGGCCGGCCGGCGCGAGATCCTTGTAGTTGGTCTTCAGTTTGACGATCTGCGCGTCATCAATCCATGCCTCAACGGAGCCCTTGCGTACCTTCACCACTGCGGAATGTTTGACGCCGTTTCTAATGATGTCCTTGTCTACGGTACTCCGGTTGTTCCAACTCGGGCTGTCATCGACTTCGGCGAAACCGTTGTGGCTTTCGCCGGCGCCTGGACGCACTCCGCCCATGAACCACCCGAAGTCATGCTTGCGATAGGACAACGCCTGTCCCACCGCCCGGTTACCGTTTAGCCGGGTAAAGGTAATCGTAAAGTCATATTCGCCCTTGGGAGCTTTGCCCAAGTCGAGCCTTGCAGGTTCAGCATCATTGGTTTGGAGGCCGTTGTCAGTCTCCTCCCACGCTCCGGAAAGCAGAGCATCCTCCAGGTCGATATCTTCAAACAGGTCGATTCGGGTGCCCTCAGAAGATGCCTTTTCCTTGTCTGGCTTACTGCTGCCGCCACTGGCCCACGCTGAAGTAGTAATCGCAAAAACCAGCAGGATTGACATCCGCATTTCCAGTTCCTCCTCAATAGTTATTCAAGATATGGCGCATGACCTAGGCCCACACATCTGCTGAGATGCTAGACGCCCCATCTGCATAGTGCAACTGGTGCCCTATCCGGAACACCTAGCGGGTATTGCCCATTCACGAGATTGCAACCAGTGAGCATGGCCGAACGAACCGCTGGATTGAACCAAACAACCCTTTGTTGCGGTGATTTATTCCTGCGTGGCGGATCCATTGTTGCAGTTTTGCCCAGAAGGCGAGGGGAAAGCAATTTCGTCCCGTTTCGGAACAGTTTGGGCAACATTGCGTGCTGAGTGCTGCTTGCAATTGCGCGATTCTCACAACACCGTGATGGCTTGTTTCGGCAGTCACCCACCGGATGCGGCCAGAGGCTGCGATGTGGTTCAGCCCTTCGCCTTGGCGCAGGTACCGGATTTGCAAGTGCAATCTGCCGATTAGCATGAACTTGTTATCGCGCTCGGGAAAACCCTGTTGAGAAAACAAGAGATCCGGGCTTAAGTGCGCCGTCGGAAAGGATGCTACAGTTTGACACCTTCAAGGGCAGCGGCTGCGTCGGCGGTCTGATCGATGAGCGTGGCGATGGTCATGGGGCCGACCCCGCCCGGGACCGGGGTGATGAGCGAAGCGTGTTGCCTAGCCGGTTCAAAATCAACGTCGCCAAGGTTGCCCTCGTTATAGCCGGCGTCAATGACGACCGCCCCGGGTTTGATCCAATCACCCTGAACGAATCGCGGCTTACCGACCGCAGCCACCACAAGGTCAGCCTGGGCTACGATCTCGGGCAGGTTGCGGGTTCGAGAATGACACACCGTGACCGTGGCGTGTGCATTGATCAGCATAGCTGCCATCGGTTTACCCAGGATAGGACTTCGGCCAATGACGACCGCGCTAGTGCCGGAAAGCGGCACTTCGTACTCTGCAAGCAGTCGCATGATGCCAGCCGGTGTACACGATCCAAAGGCAGGCATGCCCAGCATGACCCGTCCGAGTGTTCCAGCCGTCACGCCATCAACATCTTTGGTTACCGGGATGGCTTCAAACGCCGCCCGTTCGTTAACGCCATCGGGCACCGGATGTTGCAACAGAATCCCATGGATGGACGAATCTTGGCCAAGATTGGTGATCTGTTCGATGAGTTGATCGGTCGATGTCTCCGCCGACATCTCAATGGCCACCGATTTGACGCCCGCCGCTTGGCAGCGTTTTTGCTTCATCCGAACGTACGTGGTGCTGGCAGGGTCGCTGCCGACAAGCACAGTGGCCAGCGCGGGCGTGACGCTGACGGTCAGTTGAATCTTCTCTACCTTGGCGGCTGCCTGCTTCAGGACTTTCTTAGCCAGGGCAGCGCCGTCCATCAGTTTGTTTGTGTCGGATGTTGTCATCGGCCCTCAGTTTAACAACGCCAAATTTATTGCCAGGGCGGCGTGCTTGGCTTCTAGTTCTGACAGACGGTCCCGGGCTGCTTGGACGACCTCGGGAGCTGCGTTTTCCACGAACTTCTCATTGGATAACCGCTTCTTGGAAGCTGCGATCTGATTATCTGTTGCGTCGATTTCCTTCTTCAACCGCTCTGCCTCTTTGGCGTCGTCGCTGATGTCATGCACGAAGATCTGGAGGTTCCCCAGTACCAATGTGGCTGCGTTCTTGGGCTTGGCTGCCTTGGTGGTCACCGTCAAATCCTTCACGTTGGCTAAGCGTTGAAGAATCCCGGCATCGGCATTGAGCGCCTCGAGGCGGTCGGCTGGGGCGATAAGCGTAAGGTCAACCGATTCGCGCGGAGAGACGCCGCACTTAGCCCGCAGATCGCGAACGCCGCGCGTGGCGACTTGCAGATCCTCAAAGACCTCCAAAACGGCATCATCGTCCAGGGCAGGCCATCCTGGGGCGGGCGGGAATTCGGCTTGGATCAGCAACGGTTCCATCTTCGGCTCGGCCAACCCCGGCAAGCCTCGCTCAGGCACGATGGTATTGAGTTGCTGCCACAACCGCTCAGTAATGTAGGGCATGACCGGATGCAGCAATCGAAGCGTTTGATCCATCACAAAGGCCAAGACCTGCTTGGTCGTCCCGGCGCCGTCTCCGGTCATCCGGGATTTTGTTAGTTCGATATACCAGTCGCACAGTGCATCCCAGAAAAACTCGCGGAGATCTTTGACGCACGGCGAGAATTGATACGTTCGCAGTTGCTCGTTGGTGCCCCGGATAATGCTGGACAGTTTCGCCAGAATCCACCTGTCCTCGGCAGGCAGGCTGCTTAACTCAACGGCCTCGCAAGGGGCGCCCTCGATATTCATGAACGAAAAGCGGGCTGCGTTCCACAGCTTGTTGGAGAAGTTGCGACCCAGTTCAAACTTGTCCGACGTGTCCAGGGCGACGCCGAGTTCCTTCTGCAGCGCATCGTCAGCCCACTGGGTGGCGAATTCCTTCTTGCACGCCTTGCACTTGACCCGGGCGATGTCGGATGGGCGCTTATTGTGCGGAACCACCGATGTCTGTGAGGTCAGATCTTGGCAGTGCGGGCAAAGGTATTCGACCGGCATGCGCACATCCTGCGTCTCGGTAGCCATGCCGGCGATGGTATAGCGGAGGGCGTCGGCGCCGTAGAGCGAGATGATGTTTACCGGGTCCACCCCGTTGCCTTTGGACTTGCTCATCGTCTCGCCGCGGCCGTCGAGGATTTTCGTGTGGATGTATACCTCCCTGAAGGGCACGTCTCCGATGCAATACAGGCCAGCCATGACCATGCGGGCGACCCACAAGGTGATAATATCCCTCGACGTGATCAGCGTGCTGCCGGGGTAATAGTAGTCAAGCCCTAGTTCTTCTTGGGTGCGTTTGTCAGGCCAACCCAGCGTGCTGAACGGCCAAAGTGCCGAACTGAACCAGGTATCCAACACGTCGGCGTCTCGGACAAAGCCGTAGTCCTCAAGAAAATCAACGAAGCTGTCTTCAATGCCGGGGGCCAAGCAGTAACAGCCTGCCAAGGGATGCACGTCGTCGGTGAATGACTTCTTGGCAACCAATCCCCGGGCTTCTTCTTCGGCGAGCTTGGTCTGCACAAGATCGATCTCATCGTCGGCCAATTCGCCCTCGAATGTCCATATCGGGATTCGGTGGCCCCACCAAAGCTGGCGGCTGATGCACCAGTCTCGTTTTTCGCCCAGCCAGTCTAGATACGACTTGGCGTAACGATTCGGGAAGACCTTAACCCGGCCATCCGCGACTGCATCCATAGCTGCTTGGGCTAGTCCGGGCGACTCGCTTCCGTTCGCAAGTTTGATGCCTCCGTCAACGTCGC
The DNA here is from genome assembly GCA_029260235.1 of Phycisphaerae bacterium. Classification (GTDB taxonomy): domain Bacteria; phylum Planctomycetota; class Phycisphaerae; order UBA1845; family UBA1845; genus OFTM209. The sequence goes on from JAJDDP010000100.1 coordinate 31,083, forward strand.
CCATCTCGACGAACCACTGATCCGAGAGGTACGGCTGAATCTGTGTCTTGCTTCGGTCGGAATGGCCCACCTCGTGCTCGTAGTCCTCGGTCTTCTCAATCAGGCCGAGGTCCTCAAGGTCTTGGACGATTTTCTTGCGGGCATCTAGGTGGCCCATCTCAGCGTAGGGACCGCCATTTTCATTGACCCGGCCATCGCTGGTCAGCATGTTGATCATCTCAAGATCATTGCGCAGGCCGCAATCGTAGTCATTCGGGTCGTGGGCCGGCGTGACCTTCACCACGCCGGTACCGAACTCCATGTTAACCAACACAGGATCACCGATGATGGGAATCTCCCGGCCCATCAAAGGTAGAACGCATGTCTTACCTATCAGTTGCTTGTATCGCGGGTCGTCGGGATGGACAGCTACCGCAGTGTCGCCCAGCATGGTTTCAGGCCTGGTTGTCGCTATGACTAGTTTCTCGTCAGAGTCTTTGACTGGGTAGCGAATGTGCGTAAGCGTCGCCTTGACCTTCTCGTGGTAAACTTCGTCGTCGGCAACGGCTGTTTGAAGCTGCGTATCCCAATTGACCAGCCTCTTGCCGCGAAAAATGAGGCCATCTGAGAAAAGCTTGAAGAACATGTGCCGAACAGCCTTAGCACAGACGTCATCCAGCGTAAAGCGGGTGCGTTCCCAGTCGCAACTGCCGCCCATCTGTCGGAGTTGACCTAGAATGCGGGCTTCGTACTGGTCTTTCCATTCCCAGATGCGGCGGACCAGTTCTTCGCGACCCAAATCGTGGCGGGTCTTGCCCTCGAGTTGGAAGATGCGTTTCTCGACCACGGCCTGCGTGGCGATGCCCGCGTGGTCGGTTCCGGGCTGCCAGAGGCTGTTGTAACCCATCATCCGGTGATAGCGGGTGACCATATCCTGCAACGTGTTGTTGATGGCATGTCCAAGGTGCAGCGCCCCGGTAACGTTGGGCAGGGGAATCATCAGCACGAAGCGTTTGTCTGGAGGACGATCATCAGGTCGGGCTGAAAAGCAGCGGTTCTGCTCCCAGAGGGCGTAGATGTCCGATTCCACCTGGGCAGGTTCGTAGGTAGTAGCCAATTCATCATGCAGGGGCATTACAGCTCGATCCAAATCTACGGGGATGCAGCGAATGCGGCAAAACCGAGAGCATAGGCCTCGAAGGCGAGAAATTCAACTTGCAGTGACGGCTGAGCCTACGCGGGTTTTCGCCGGGCCACACCAAGCCTATAATCGTCTGCCAAGGTTGGCCATGTTGGCTTGAACCACCCAACCAGAGATAAATTGTTCGGAGTGCCATGTCCTCAGAAGATTTCTACGACATTCTCAGTGTCGCCAAGACCGCCTCGGCGGACGAGCTTAAGCGAGCCTATCGGAAATTGGCCAAGGAGTATCATCCGGACCGCAATCCAGATGATCCCTCGGCAGAGAAAAAGTTCAAAGAGGTTCAGTCTGCATACGATGTTCTCAAGGATCCGGAGAAGCGTGCTCAATTTGACCGCTTCGGCCCAGCCGCAGTCGGAGATTGGCATTCCAATCCTGATGGCGAGCAAGTCTATAGCTGGTCCTCGGGCGGTCCGGAAATCCGGGTGGAAGACCTGAAAGATTTGTTCAGCGCATTTGGCGGCGGAGGGCCTCAGCAGAGCGCAAACCCCTTTACCGACATGTTTGGCCGAACCGGCGGGCCTCAACGCGGTCAAAGAACGCAGCCGCAACAACCCCCAGAAAAAGGTCTGGATGTTGAACGCCGCGTAAACCTTTCCTTCGAACAAGCTGCCAAAGGCACTCAGGTCGAAGTGGACATTGCCGATGAGAGTGGCCAGCGCCAAACTCTCGAAGTAAAGATTCCTGCCGGCGTTGAATCGGGCAAGCGAATTCGCTTGCGGTCCCGGGGTGGGCTGGGTTCTCTTGGTGGCCCTCGCGGTGATTTGTACTTGATGGTCAATGTCCGTCCGCATCCCTTGTTTCGCCGCGACGGCAAAAATGTGTATATTGATGTTCCGCTGACCATCATCGAAGCGTCGTTGGGCACCAAGGTAGAAGTACCCACGCTGGAGGGGAAGGTGAGTCTAACCATTCCCCCAGGTGCCAGCAGCGGGGCCAAGCTGCGTCTGGCTGGGCAAGGCGTCAAGGGCGACAATGGGGCGGCGGGAGATCTGTACGCCGTCGTCAGCATCACAGCCATCAAGGATGCGAACGACGAACAAACCGAATTGCTACGACAGTTGGCAGCTACGCTCAAGAAATGAGCATCGCGCACAGGAAAGTGAATCTCGATGACGCTCAGTAGCATCACCGGCGACAATGATGTAGCGAGGCTCCGCGTGGGCTTGGTTGTCCTGATGGTCGGCGTAGCCATCCTCTTGGCAGCAGTGGGCATGGGTTTCATGAGGACCCCAGCGCCAGAGGCAGATCATTCTCCATCGCTGACAGGGGCGGCCCGCACCGATCTGACGCAGGGGACCAATTCAAGCATCTTGGCTGTCATCCCGATGCTGGCTATCCTGGGCGGAACCTTGGTGGTGACACTCCTGATAGCCGCCTACGCACTCTTTCGACTGACGCGGAACTTGGCGGTACCCCCGACGCCCTCTCCCCAGCCCAAACCCACTGCCAATGAGGATGTCTGGCAGATGCACAAATTGCCCGATGATAGCCTCGATCGAATGAATCAGGATCAATAGCTGCGCCGGCAGAGATGGCGTGTCGCTCGACGAAGGTAAAGAACCAGGGGACATCCGTGGACGATCGCCGAGAAGAATTGCTCTATCGCAAAGTAAACCAATTGGCTGCTCTCCTGATAGCCGGAGTGAGCATCCTAGCCCTCTTGGTCGGCGTGGTGGCCATCCTGCTTCATGGCTCGATCAAGAACATAGACTCATCACTGGCTGATGCGAACCACAAAATCGCCGAATTGCAGGCCCGGCTCGAACTGCTTGAGCGGGCAGAGTCTGCTAGCCCGGAATCGCCAAGATCATCCGATGCTACAGCGACAAGCAGGCCTACATCTCGGCAGCAGGATCGACGGTCGCGCAAGCGGCCTACGACCAACCCGACCGATGGCGCTGCAGCACCCGTGCCGCAGGAAGAAGCGGGTGTGCTCGCACTTCGCCGCGGGATCGAAGCCCTTGAATCTGGAAATAATGCCGAGGCGGTGGCGGCGCTAACCGAGGCCAAGAAGGACAAGAAGATCGCCGGCCAGGCTGCGGTTCTGCTAGCCCGGATCGCTTTGCAGGCAGGCGACCTAGCCGCCGCCACAGCTGAACTGGATGACTGTGCTTCTGTGGATCCCAGAAATGTTGATGCGCCAGGTGTCAAGGCTCAGATCGCCTTTGCCAAGCAGCAGTTTGAAGAATGCGCAACCATCATCGCCGCAATGTCACCGGACAATGCCCAAGATGCAGTGTTGTTGATGATGCTGGGCGAATCACAGCTCCATCTCAACCGGCTTGCCCAAGCTGCTGATGCTTTCGGGCACGTCACCGACTTGGAACCACAAAATGCCAAAGCATGGCACCTAGGCGGAGTAGCCTTGCTCAAGAATCTCGATCCAACCCCAGCCGCTTATCGACTGGGCCGAGCAGCTGAACTGTCGCCGGAAGATGTCCAGACCTGGTTGCACCTGGGAGTAGCTCTGACCAATTCGGACCAATGCGCTGACGCGGTCCATGCTTTTGCCCAAGGGCTGGCATTGGACGACTCGGTGGCCGACGCTCATTGGGGTAGGGCGGTGGCCCTGGCTCGATTGGGGCAGGGTGCCGAAGCACGAGGCGCGTTGGCCTTAGCGGTGGCATTGACCCCGGGATTGGCCGACCGGGCATCTGCAGTTCCTGGGCTGTTAGAGGCTGAACCCGAGCGGGTCAGGAAGAAAACCGGGCGCAAGCAGCGATGAACGCCAACCACGCGAGAGTCGCCCTGATCACCGGTGCCGCCCGCCGCGTCGGCAAAGCAATCGCCCTGCAATTGGCTACTTCGGGCTATGACCTTGCGATTCACTACCGATCCAGCAAAACTGAGGCAGCGCAGCTAGGCCGGCAAATCGCGGCCATGGGTCGTCGCCACTTACTGATCCAGGGTGACCTGATTGATCCAGAAACGCCGGCCAATTTGGTTCAAGAGACCGTGGCTGGGCTAGGCCGCCTGGACGTACTCATCAACAACGCAGCCCGCTTCGGCTCTATGACCCTCGAAGATTTTGACTTGGCTACCTGGGACGAAGAAATCCGCGTGAACCTGACGGCCGCAGCTGCGTTGACGCATCATGCGCGGCTGTATTTGGCTGAGCAGGGTAGTGGCTGTGTTGTGAACATCGGCGACATTTCGGGTGATAGACCTTGGTCAGGTCACCTGGCCTATTGTGTTTCCAAGGCGGGCTTAGCCAGTCTGACCAAGGCGCTGGCGCGAGAGCTAGCCCCAAACATCCGGGTAAACGCAGTGGCTCCTGGGATCGCCGCTTTTCCAGAGGACTACGACGCCACTACTCAGGAGCGGTTGATCGCCAAAGTGCCGCTGGCCCGCCCCGGCACACCGGAGGACATCGCCTCAGCCGTTCAGTTCCTGCTGGATGATGCAACCTACATGACCGGACAAGTCCTCAACGTGGATGGTGGCCGGAGCATCGCCTGATGATTGTCCAGCAGGGAGCGGACGGCTGCTGCGGGCCTGAAACATGCTGCTGACGAGCGGCGGGACAGAGGAGTAAACTGTGATCGAAGAAGTTCACCTTCGAGTCCATCTCGGCGCCCCGATCATTCCTGGCGAGGGCGCGGCGGGGTTGCGCTTGGGGCATAAACTCGCCGATTATGTTGATCGCAACGGCGACCAGTTTCGCGCTGAGAAACCCAAGCCCGAATCCTGTCATGCCCGGAACAGCCGAGTGCTTCGGTCTGACCATGTGACCGTCTACACGAACGGGGAGATCATAACTCAAGTCAGCATACACAGCGGGTATCGTGGATCTGTGCGTGATCGTCTTCGGCTGGAGGATGCTGTTGGGAGAGTGGCGACCGAGCTTGGATGTGTCGGCGAGGATGACGAGGACAATCTTGTCTGCGCCAGTATGGCCGGTATGTGTTTTGAGATACCTGCGTCTCTCTTTGTCAGTGCCGGCTTGATTCCCTACTCGCGCGCATGGCTCGACCGAATTCGTGACGGGCGTATCTGCGAGATTTTCGTATTCACGGCAAGATGCGACTGCGGAAGTGATCTTCGAAATCGCCCCGATCACGTTCATTGCCCTGGCTGTGGTCGAACCGTGTTTGAAGCACTGGACTTGTAGCAAGGTGTCGTCTGCGACCCGCAAGGCAAATACCCATCTCCAGGACAACGGAGGGCTAGAAGTCCAGCCTCGTCTGGTCGGCCCGGTCCACCACGTCGGGATGGTCGGTGTATTCGCTTGCGGCGACCTGCAGCGGGACAGGGGCGGCTCCACAATTACAATTAGACCCGCGATTTCAACTTGCCGCCCCCCGTATCGTGATCTAAAATAGGGCTAGATGGGTTACACTTGTTCTTGAGGCTGCGATTTGCAGCCGATGCCGGCTCCGTCGGCATGCCCCTCACCGCGTTTTGGATGAGGCGACTCCCATGCGATTGATTCTCCGACGAAGCCCGATACTTGTTCTGCTGGCTGCATGCGCTGCCACGATGACTCAGGTCGGCGCCACTCAACCCGAAGTAGACTCTTCTGCCGAGATTTCCCCGGATGCGTCGAGCGTTCTAGCCAGCCCGAGACAGTCCACAATCGTTCCCATCACCGGTGAAATTACTGACGTCACCAGTGAGAGTCTCAAGCGTCGCGTGGAGCTGGCCAAAGAAGATGGCGCTCAAGTCATCATCTTTGAAATCGAGACGCCGGGTGGGGCGGTGATGGCCGCTCTGGATATTTGTGATTTCATCAAAGGATTGGGCGATATTCATACGGTGGCGTGGGTTCACTCGCACGCCATCTCTGCCGGTTCGATGATCGCGATGGCCTGTGACGAGATCGTCATGAGCGCTGCCTCGAGCATCGGCGACTGCGGCGTCATTATGGGCTCGCCGCTGGGGGCTGAGGCGGTCCCCGACGATCTCAAAGCCAAGGCTGAAAGCCCGGTGCTGGCCCAATTCAGAGACTCAGCCAACCGCTCAGGGTATTCAAGAATCCTTTGTGAATCGCTGGTCGTGCAAGATCGCGTGGTATGGTGGCTGGAAAATACCGAAACCGGTGAACGCGTCTTTGTCAGTGACAAGATCAAGAATGCTCGAATTGGTGCGGGCGACGACCCCACTACCCAACCGTCAATAAACCCTACTTGGAAGCTCGTCGAGTCCTACATCGACGCCCTGGGCGGACACGAGGTTGCCGTCGATCAGCCCGTGGTGGATGACGGCGAGTTGCTGACCATGTCGCAAAGTGAAGCCGTCGCCTACGGGTTCGCCAAGGGCATCGTCAGCGACGATCAAGCGTTGGTCAGTCGCTACAATTTAGCCGGCACACCCAGTCGCCTCGAATTCACCTGGTCCGAGCAGTTTGTGGGCTACATGACTTCCATGCCCGTGCGCACCTTCCTGATGATTATTATTCTCTTGGGCGCCTATGTGGAGTTCCACACGCCCGGGGTCGGCGTTCCAGGTCTGGTAGCCGTGATCGCCTTGGCCGTATTTGTGGGTACGCCTTACCTGACCGGCCTGGCTGACATGTGGGACATCGTGTTCATCCTGCTGGGGATTGTGTTGTTGATCTTGGAGCTATTCGTCATCCCTGGCTTTGGCTTGGCTGGTATCGCTGGCGTGCTCATGATCCTGATGGGCATGTTCTGGACCTTCGTCCCCAACGAGCCAGGACCGTGGCATGTGGTGCCGACCATGCAAGGCACCTGGAATGCGATTCGCCAAGGATTGGTTTCCATGGTGACCGCGATGGTTGTCTCGATGGTGGCAATGGTGTACCTCGCCAAGTGGTTGCCGGCCAGTCGGTTCGGCAGCAAGTTGGTGCTCAGCGCCGAACTAGCCCGTGAGGAGACGATCAAGACAGGCCTAAGCACCATCAAGACGATTGATGTCGAAGTTGGCGCACGCGGCGAGACACTCTCGATTCTCCGCCCAGCCGGCAAGGCTCGGATTGATGGTCAGCGACGTGACGTGGTGACCCAAGGTGAGATGATCGAACAGGGTAAAGCCATCGAAGTGTTGGTCGTTCGGGGTAATCGAGTCGTAGTACGCGAGTTGGGCGGTTCCAATAGCACGAACGTGTAGGGCATCATGAATCCACTCATTTGGGCATTCCTGCTTTTCTTGGCTGGGATCGGCTTGGCTGCCGCTGAGATTCTCATCCCTTCGGCCGGCGTGCTGGCCATCATGAGTCTTGGTGCATTCATTGCCGCGGTGGCGATGGGCTTTGAAGTATCAGCAGGCTGGGGAATCAGTCTATTGTTGGCTGCACCGCTGGTGGTTACTGTGGTTGTCGTTCAGGGGTTCAAGATTTTGCCCCGCACCTGGGTAGGTAGACGAATGATTCTTCGGGCACCGGGACTCGATGACCAGAGCAAGGCGCAAACTGCTCTGGATGAGTCCCAGGATACGAGCGAGATCGACACGGCGCTACTTGGGTTGGAAGGCATCACTCATACCGAGCTGAGGCCTAGCGGCTCAGCCGACCTTGCGGGCCGAAGGCATGACGTGGTCTCTCTCGGAGACTTCATCCCTGCAGGAGCGCAGATTCGAGTCGTCAACGTCGCCGGCAACAGAGTGGTCGTGGAAGAAATCCAATAGGTATCCAAAGCAGGGCGGGTGAGCCGTCCTTTTCTCAAGTCACACGCAAGGACCGATACGATGAAACAGATGCTGGCAACATCAATGGGAGAGCAACTTCAGTGGGTTGGCATCGTGCTGGCGCTGCTGCTGGGCTTCTTCATCCTGATCATTTTATTCACCTATGCCAAGATCTACCTGCGGGCACTGTTTTCCGATGCCCGCGTGTCCTTCTTCGAGCTAATCGGCATGAGCCTGCGAAAGGTCCGCGCCCAGCTCATCGTTGATGCCCGAATCTCGATGGTTCAAGCCGGCATCACCAACCTATCGACCCGCGAGTTGGAATCGGTGTATCTGGTGCGCTACAACCCGCAGGACTTGCTCACCGTAGTCACTGCGATGATCACAGCACACAAAGCCCAAGTCATGGTCGATTTTGCGACGCTCCAAGCCCACCACTTTGCCGGCGGCAACATACTGGCCTTGATCAAAGCCTTGATCGGTGCCGCCCGAGCCAAAATTCCTCTCAATGTCGATACAGCCAGGGCGATAGATCTAGCCGGTCGCGACATCGTCGATGCGGTCAACACCTCGGTGAATCCAAGAGTAATCGATTGTCCGGCCCACGAGCCTGGCGCAGCACGCTCAGCGGACAAACTGGACGCCGTCGCCAAAGACGGAATCCGCCTCTTGGCCAAGGCCCGCGTCACGGTGCGGACCAACATAGCTCAACTCATCGGTGGGGCGACCGAAGAAACGGTCGTTGCCCGCGTCGGGCAAGCTATCGTCAGCGCGATCGGTTCATGCGAGACCTACAAACACGTGCTTGAAAACCCAGACAACATTGCTCAGAGCGCCCTAGCTGGCGGCGGGTTGGCTGCGGGTACAGCATTCGAGATTCTTTCGGTGGATATCGCCGACATCAGCGTGGCCGCCGTCGGCAATGTCGCCAACGTCGGCGCCCAGCTTCAGGCAGAGCAAGCCGAGGCAGACAAACGCCGCTTCCAGGCAGAGGCCGAGAAACGACGGGCGATGGCTATCGCCCGAACCGAAGAGATGCGGGCATTGGTCCACGAGAACCGGGCAAAAGTTGTCGAAGCAGAAGCTACCGTACCACTGGCTATGGCTGAGGCATTCCGCCAGGGCAACCTCGGGATCATGGACTACTACCGAATGAAGAATATCGAGGCTGACACAGGCATGCGACGATCCATCGGCGGCGAAGAGAAGGGCGACAGTACCGACTCAAGCAAGTAGGACGTTTTGATTCGCTGTCAGGAAGAATGAGTTGTCGATGAACTCAGGTTTACAAATGCTCGCTCAAGAGGGTGATGGGGCCAATTGGACCTCGCTGCTTTATCTTGTCATCTTCCTGGTATTGCCCCTGATGAATAAGGTCAAGGACAAATACATCGAATGGTCGCAAGGAACGCAGCCGGAAAAGGGAAGGACCGCGCCGCCGGAACGTCCAGTGCGAATCCCCAATCTTCGGCCCACCGATCAGGCTGTTCCGCCGGCTGAGGCCTTCAAGAAGATGCGGGCTAAACTCGAGACTGCGGCGCAAGCTGCATCAGCAGCTGCCAAGCACGCCGGGCCGCAGATCAAGCCGAGCGTCCATGGTCCGCCGGCTCCACCTAAACCGGTCGCAAGGAAAAGACCGCCAGCCGAGGGGCAAGCTCAGGAACATCGGTTGGCGGAGTTAGCCGCTCAAATCCAGGTCATCGAATCGGAACCAACGCCTGCAACGCCGCAAGGGGCTAAGCCAATGCCGCCGGCTGAGCGACGCGTCGATATTCATGACGCGGATCTGCACGTCAATTTGGCTGCGAATCGCCCGGCCATCAGTGCCCACGAGATGAGCACCCAGAGAGCCGTGATAGACTCGGAAATCGCCCGGCCCAGCCACAGCTTTGAGGGATTGTCGGCCGATCAAATGCGGCAGGCGGTGCTCTTGAGCGAGATTCTCAGGCCTCCCCTTGCCCTTAGGCCCTCGGCGGAATCGTTCGGGATTAGCGGGTAACTGCATGCTGCATATTAGCTTACGGATTCTCACCGATTGGGAAACCGCGCGGTGCCGGCCGGGTATACTTAAATGAGGTTCTGGAGATCTGCCCAATCTCTGGAAGGCCCGGACGACTAGACCCGATAGAACAGACTGAGGCACGATGAAGCAATCCAAGATGGTGGCCAAACAATGAGCCTGGGCGAAGTCCTGCTGCAACGAAAAAAAATCACCCCCGAGCAGCTTGAAGAATGCCGCGCTGCCCGCAAGGGGCCTCATGACCGCATCGAGCGGATCCTCATCGAGAAGGGCTACGCCAAAGAACGAGATGTACTCGAGATCATCGGCGAGCAGCTCTCCATCCCGGTCGTCGATCTGACCAATATCAAGATCGAGCCGGAACTGCTCAAACTCGTTCCAGCCAAAGTTGTCCACCGCTATCGGATGATCCCCATCGCCAGGCGGAACGGGACCATCCGAATCGCTACGGCCAACGCTTTCGACCTCTACGCCTTCGACGAGCTACGAATGCTCACCGGCGCCAAGGTCGAACCCGTCCTCGCTTCTGAGGCTGAGATTGGCCGGGTAATAAAGCAGTATTACGGCGTGGGCGGGCAGGTCATCGACCAGATGATCGCCGACTCGGACATCGAGGTTGTTTCCGAGATCGACGAGCAGGACACCGACGCCATCGAGGAGGCTCAGGAGGCGACCGTTGTCAAGTTGGTCAATGAAATCCTCGTCGAGGCCATTCGTGACCGGGCATCGGACGTACACATAGAACCCTATGAGGACAAGCTGCGGATTCGTTACCGTATAGACGGCGTCTTGCACACCACCAATGTGCCGCCGCAGATTCGACGATTCCAAAACGCCATTATCTCGCGAATCAAGATCCTGAGCAATTTGAACATTGCCGAGAAGCGCCTGCCCCAGGACGGCGGATTCAAAATCAAGACAGGCCAGCGCGAGATCGACTTGCGGGTGAGCATCATCCCCACGAAGTACGGCGAAGGCGTGGTCATGCGTATCCTCGACAAACAGTCGGCTTTGATGTCCCTCGAGGCGCTAGGCCTGGCAGGTCGCCCAGCCGAACTCTACGGGTCGCTCATCCGGCAACCGTTTGGCATTATTCTGGTGACCGGCCCTACCGGTTCGGGCAAGACGACCACGCTCTACGCCTCGCTCAATGCGGTCAAGAGCGACGCGGTAAAAATGATCACCATCGAAGATCCCATCGAGTATTACCTCGACGGCATTAACCAGGTGCAAATCAAGCCTAGCATTGGGTTGACCTTCTCATCGGGTTTGCGGAGCTTCTTGAGGCACGATCCAGACATTATCCTGGTGGGCGAGATTCGAGACCTGGAAACGGCTGAAACCGCTATCAACGCCTCGCTGACCGGCCACTTGGTATTCAGCACCTTGCACACCAATGATGCGATCACCTCAACCACCCGGTTGCTAGACATGGGCGTCGAGCCGTTTCTGGTGGCCAGCTCGCTCGAAGGTGTGTTGGCTCAGCGACTGGTGCGGCAGCTCTGTCCCGAATGTCGCGAGGCTTACGATCCAAGTGCCAAGGACGTTCCCGAGCAGTTGGAACTACAACCAGGACAAAAATTCTATCGCCCCAAGGGGTGTCGCGACTGCCGCAACACCGGGTATCGGGGCCGGATCGGCATCTACGAACTGCTGCTCATCAGCGACAGCTTGCGCGACATGATCCTGGCCCGAAAGAGCGCTACCGACATGTTAGCCGTTGCCCAGGAAGAAGGGCTTATCCTTATGCGCGAGGATGGTTGGCACAAAGTGCAGCACGGCGTCACCACCATCGAGGAAATCAACCGGGTCACCAAGTCGCTGTAGCCCACCAGGCGCAGACAGGGCTGGCGAATTACATCCTCGAACTCGACAGTGAGGCAGGACCCCCCAAAGCTACGATGGCCCGACTGATCCTCCACGAATTCTCAGCAGATTACATCCCGGATTTTGGGGAGATCGATCTAGATCGCCTCCGTCGCGCTGTGGCTGTCCTTATGGAGAAGGGCGCCCAGGCCATTCAGGTCGATGGCTACGAACAAGATGACGCTGAACTCGACCGACTCATGGTCGTGCGCTTTCGAGGTGAGAACCGGACGATCACCATTCCGATCGAATCGCTCACCGACCTGGATCGGCTCCTTGCACCGTTTCATGCAGCCGCTCCCCCTCAAGTTCGCCATAGTGACAGTTCGCGGCATGTGGAGATAGTGGGCCTGGTGGTTCAGGTCATCGCGGACCCGGACGACCCCCTGGGGGGTACGATTGGCCGCCAATCGCGCTAGGTCATCCCTGCCGCAGGGCTCAAATCTCTATTTTTCGTAGTGAACCGGGCCATGGTAGAGCACGTCTAAGTTTTCACCATCCGCGAGCGAGTGGGTCGCTTGCGCGGAGTCAGCATCGCCTCTGGTCCCCATTGGAGAACAGCCATGCCTTCACATGCCGCCTTGAAACTGATGGTCGCTCTATTCCTCGTTGCTCCCCAGGTGCGGGCCGATCAGCCGGCGGTCACCGTGTACAACCAGAATTTTGGCGTGGTGCGCGAGCGGTTGTCACTGGATCTCACAGCCGGAGTCAACCAGATTTCGTTCGACGAGGTGACTGCCCATCTCGAGCCGGACTCGGTGATCCTCCGCGATCCGCAGCACCGCCGCAGAATCCAAATCCTCGAGCAGAACTACCGGGCTGACCCGCTTTCGCAACCCCTGCTGCTCTCTCTGTTTGAAGGCCAGACCATCGACTTCCAAATCGGTGCTGGCGAGAGCGCGGTAGTCGTCCCCGGGCGGGTCGTCCGCAGCGGGTATGTGCCGCACCCAGCCGCGTGGCAGCAGTACGGTCAGGCCTATCAGCAGACACAGATGGCCCGGATGAACTACGGCGGCGGCGGCAACCAGCCGCTGATCGAGATCGACGGGAAGCTGCGCTTCGGTCTGCCCGGCACGCCGCTATTCCCTAGCCTGAACGACGACACCATTCTAAAACCGACGCTGCACTGGCTGCTGGAGACGGATACCACCGGGCCGCTGGAGGCTGAGCTTAGCTATGTGACCGGAGGGATGAGCTGGAAGGCGGACTACAATGTGGTTTCCCCGGAGACAGAGGACGTGCTCGACCTGGTTGGCTGGGTCACGATCGACAATCAGTGCGGCAAGGATTTTGAAAGCGCTCGGATCAAGCTCATGGCTGGAGATGTCAGCAAGCTGCTGCCGACTCCGCAGGATTCAAGCCGCCGGTTGGGGTACATGAGCTCCAATGTGGTGGGTGGCAGCGGTATGGCGCCGCCGGTTTCCGAAAAATCCTTCGACGAATACCACCTCTACACGCTGGGCCGACCAACGACATTGCGAGATCGCCAGACAAAGCAGGTCGAGTTCGTCCGGTCCAGCGGCGTCGGATCTCGCCGGCTATATGTGTATGACGGCTATCGGCCTAACTACAACCAATACCAAGGATGGTCGTGGGAGAGCATCCGTAACCAGGCGGCATACGGAACGTTGTCCAGCACGAAGGTATCGGTCATGCGCGAGATCGAGAACAGTGATGACAACGGCCTCGGCATTCCGCTGCCAGCCGGCCGCGTCCGGTTCTACCGGCGAGACAATGACGGCCAGCTCGAGTTTGTCGGCGAGAACGTCATCGACCACACCCCCAAGGACGAGATGCTGCGGGTCCACACCGGCAGTGCCTTCGACCTTGTAGGAAAGCGCCGCCGCACGAATTTCAAGATCGACCACACCGAACGCTACATAGATGAGAGCTTCGAGATTAAGGTGCGGAACCACAAGGCTGAAGCGGTCGAACTCCGCGTCGTCGAGCATCTCTACCGCTGGCACAACTGGGCGATCCAGGAAAAGTCACAGGACTTCAAGAAGCTAGATTCCCAGACCATCGAATTCCGAGTGAAGCTTCAGCCGGACGAAGAGAAGACCGTGACCTACCTAGTTCACTATTCGTGGTAGTCACGCGAACCTGGAGGCTGCATAGGTCTTTGATTTTGAGTGGGTTGCAGATTGGCGGGTAATCCACTCGTACGGCCTGAATTGGGATTCAACCAGCATCGCGAGGACATCCGTGTCCGTCGTGGGCTTGATTGAAAACTTGTCGCTGGGCGAGTCAAACAAATATTTCTGCGCGTCACCCTGAACCCGGGAGAAGAACACTTTGCCTGCGCTTGCCTTCTTGTCGAAATCGAACGGAAGGTAGACTGCTTCCTCCCAATCTTCCGCACCACAGAACATTGGCTTCTTCATGTTCGATTCGGCGGATCCCATGGTGATTTCAAAAACCCCCTCGGTGCCGATATCGACCTTCATCGACGCCGGGCATGAAGTGGACAGGGTGACGTCCGCGTGACTGTATGGGGTTGAAAAGAACACGCGTTCGCAAAAGGCGAAGAATCTGCACGAGTTGTACGAGTGAATCAGAAACGCCGCTTCCTGGCCGTTGAGACAGTGCTCCTCAGATAAAACAATCGCGAAGCTCAGTTCCCGAAAGGCCACACCTCGAAACCGGCCTACGCCGCCGATGATGATGATTTCGGCATTGCCGTCGCGTTCTGCAGGCGTAAGGCCATAGCGCCCCAAGTAGGCAGTCCAACACTTCAGGTCTGCCAAACCACGCACAGTCACGTCACGAACGTCGCGAAGCTGAGCAGCCCACTTGATATTCTTGGTTGACATCGTACCACCTACCGGCATTGCCAAGCTGCCTGATTTAGTCTTTCGATGCTTTCACCGCCAGGCGCAAAGCTGCTCTGATCTCGCTGGCCTTATCCGTTTGGACAAACGACAAGACTTCCTTGGTCTTTCCATCAACGTATGTAAGGCTTCCCATCTTGGACATATCCCCCGTCCAGACGCTCTCAAGGCCCAGTGCCGCGACAAGCAGCGCAGCTTGTTTCTGCGACGTCTCGGTCGATAGGTCCAACGTAACCCATAAGACAGAGTCCTTGTTCTTCTCGATGATCTTGGGGAATTCCGGATCGAGTCCCTTGCATATGGGGCACATGTCGTGGCGAACTCTCACGGCAATGATGTTGGGCACCTCGACTGTCGCAGCCACTTTCATATTCGCACCCCTCGGGGCGGCGGCCAAGAGCGCCGTCGAGAGGGCGATGATCGCCACGGCTCCCAATCCGCGTATAGGGTTCATCCTTGCTGTCATCCTTCATGTCCTTTCGATATCTGGGTAGTCTCTCGCGGAGGCGTCAGCCGTCACGCGTCCAGTAGCTGCCAACGGTCAATGAGCGTCTATAGTGCATCCGCATCACCTGAGCTGACATTGCAGCACCAGTGCCTGATCCAGCATTTTCGCCGTGCATTCCACGCGCCACATGATTAGTCGCACGAGTCGCAGGTGAGTTCAATCATCTTGAAAATAAACATCGATCTGTGGATTTGGATCGTCCCTCAACCCGACGCTCGCCGTCAGTCTGATACAGCCCGAAGGGCCGGCCTGGTCGCGAGGCACCACGCGACCAGGCCGTATCTGCCTGTTTGCCGGACACTTGGTCGCCCTAATAATCACCGGTGGCCGTCCAGTGCGTCGGCGATCCCAAGCAAGACCCAGGTGCAATGATGAGAGAGACTCCCGCTATGAGTGCAGCAAACCGATTGGCCAAGATATTGGTGACCGGGACGGTTTTCGGCCTTCCGCAGAAAGATCAATGCGCTGAGAAGAATGCCCATAGCAACAGAGATGCGAATCATGCCAGCGATACCCCCGCGTCGGTTGGGCCATCCAGCTCCACTATCAAGACCGATAACCAAGGTGTGATGTAAGCCGGTGGCGCGAGAACATGTTCTTCCTGGACAGGAACTCCAAGATGATCAACTCGGCGAATCGCGGTTGATCTGACTCCGCAACTTCTCCATGATCTCCATGAAACCTCCGCCAAGGAGTTCCTGTACCACGTGCCCTTCATTGGCGTAGGCGGTTAGCTCTGAGTCCACGCCAAGCTCTTTCAACCGCTCATGCGTATGCCCATTAGCCAGCCACGATCATCGCCACCACATAGCAGTCGCACGCGCACCTTGACCAGTTTGGAGAGGCGATCCTCATCAGCATCATAGCTTTCGGCGTTGGCAGGCAGACCCACCAGGGCATGCACCCAGTCTGCGAAATCAATGGCGATGCGGAAACTGCTCGCTCCACCGCCGCTGCATCCGGCGACGTAGAATTTGCCGCCCTCGATGTTGTATTGGGCTTCGAGCTGTTTCATCAGCTTTGTCATGACCGCGTTTCCAGAGGCTCGCAGCCAGCCACCATCCGGTACGATCAAGCTGAGCACAATCCAGCCACGTTGAGCAGCCTGTTCCCCCCAAAACATCGAAGCACCCGTTTCGGCAGCGCTCCTGCGCTGACTGCCCGGAGGGAAACCGAGCAATACTGGGTAGGTCTTAGCCGCGTCAAAACCGCGAGGTAGAATCAGGTAGTATTGGAGCTGAGAACCTTCGTCCGTCTTCATTTCTTCAAGCGTCATGCCCTCGGGCATTTTGAAGTTCGGCGCTGCCCGAAGATCCTTGAGGTCCGAATCATTCTGAATGCTCTGGGTGTCAGCATAGCCGGCTGCATAGGCTTGGTTCAGCGTCCGTAGCGCATCGGTGGTCTGACCTTGCGTCGCGTAGGCACAAGCGAGGTTGTACAGCGCTAGGATCCTAGTGCCGGGAAATTCCGCCGCTTTGGTATCAGCCTTGATCGCCTCGTCGATCTGGTCGGTCATGTGCAGTGCGTAACCAAGCTGGAACCACGCAGTGCCGTTGTCCGGATCGTCCTTGGTGACCCGAGTCAAGATGGTGATGGCCTCAGTCCATTTCTGTTCATTGAAGAGATCCTCAGCGGCATCCAGATCATCAATTACGCGGGCTTCTGCCGGAGTGGGGCGATTGTCGTCCTGCGGAATGGCCATAAGCTCCCACCCCGAATTGGCGGCCAAGCCGATCCCCACCAGAGCAATCACGAATGCCAAGGCCCGAACGTCCGTAAGCTTTGATGGAATGTGGTTCAAGATTTTCCTCCCAGGATCTTCTATTCGACTTGAGCCGTCTCCGTGCCATAGCCCTTGGGCAAGTAACGACACCCAGTCGGCTAGACTACGCCGGGAGTGGGATTGACGGCAAGGATCAACCATTCAGTCGGCGTGGAGGCACTTTGGCGTTAACATCCTCTGGCTATGGCTATTGATTCCACCCAATCTGGTCCGACAGAAGATCTGCAGAGGACCACGGGCTTGTTCCGGCGGATCGCCCCCGGAATCCTGATCGCCGCCACGGGTGTCGGCGCCGGCGATTTGATCACGGCCAGCCTCGGCGGATCAGCTTTGGGAGTAGTGATTGTCTGGGCCGCGGTCGTAGGGGCTGTGCTCAAGTGGTTCCTGAATGAGGGCATCGCCCGTTGGCAAATGGGCACGGGCACCACCCTGCTCGAAGGCTGGGTTAGTAAACTGGGCCGATGGGTCCAGTGGCTGTTCATCGTCTATCTGTTGATCTGGACCCTCTTCACCGGCGGCGCTCTGGTGACCGCCTGCGGCATTGCCGGGACGAGCTTGCTGCCGCTGACCGACGACCTCAAGCTCTCAAAGATCATCTGGGGTGTTGCTCATTCCATGGTTGGGCTGGTCCTTGTTTGGGTGGGCGGCTTCAGGTTGTTCGAGAAGTTGATGGCCATCTGCATCGGCATGATGTTCATCGCCGTCATGGTGACTGCTGTCGTGTGCAAGCCAGATTGGGCCTCGGCTAGCCGAGGCTTGATTTTCCCTTCGATCCCCTCTGGCGGCATGGGATGGGTACTGGGCATTCTTGGCGGCGTCGGTGGAACGCTGACCCTCCTGTCGTATGGCTATTGGATTCGCGAAGAGGGGCGCACCGGCCTGGAAGGTGTCAATGCCTGTCGCTTGGATCTTGCTATCGGCTATGCAATGACTGCCTTGTTCGGTGTCGCCATGATATTGATCGGATCCACCGTGCAGATCGAAGGCAAGGGCGCAGCCATGGCGACGATGCTGGCGAGTCAATTGGCCAACGTGGCTGGGCCGGTCGGCAAGTGGTTGTTCTTGATCGGATTTTGGGGTGCGGTTTTCTCAAGCCTACTCGGCGTCTGGCAAAGCGTGCCCTACTTGTTCGCCGATTTCTTGACCATCCGCAAGGGCATTCCGGCGGCCGATCGGGCATCGCTTGATTTCACGCGAACCAAAGCGTACCGGGGATATCTGAGTGCCCTAGCTGTGGTGCCTCTGCCGGTGCTCTTCCTATCGGTCAAGAAGGCCCAGCTGTTGTACGCGGTCCTAGGGTCGTTGTTCATGCCTCTACTGGCTGTGACTCTGTTGATCATGAACAATAGGGCCGACTGGGTCGGCCAAAAATTTCGCAATGGCTGGTTGACCAACCTGGTGCTGGCAGCCACCTTGGCCTTCTTCGCCTACATTGGCACCACCGTGATCGTTGACAAGATTCACATTCTGCAAGGACGGTAGGAATCAGTGGAACGAACAGAATTACGCGACAGGCTGCGGCAGCTGGATGAACAGCATGACGAGGTTACTTGGCCGACCGAACAAGTCGCCCTGTTGACCGAGGCGGGCGTTTGGCGGGCGTCGGTAGCCATCGAACATGGCGGCGAACGTGCCTCAGCCACAGCCCGGGTCGAAACCTACGAACATGTCGCCGCGGGCAGCCTCAACGCAGCGTTGATCCTGACCCAACATGACGGCGCCTGCGAGCTATTGGGCAAATGCAACAACGCCGAACTGGCTGCCCGGCTGTTGCCCAAATTTGCGACCGGCGAGTTGCTGACCACCGTTGGCATCAGCCAGCTGACAACATCCCAACGAGGCGATGGACCCGCCATGCGCGCCGAACCCACCCAAGGCGGGTTTCTACTCAACGGCTACATGCCTTGGGTGACCAGTGCCGCCAATGCCGACTACGTTGTCACCGGGGCGGTACTGCCCGACGGGCAGCAGATTCTGGCGTGTATTCCAACCGACATCCCCGGACTCGAAGTGCCCAGCCCCATGAAGTTCGTAGCCCTGACTGCCAGTTGGACGGGGCAGATTCTATGCAGGGACGTCCGAGTCACCGACGAACACCTGATGCGCGGACCAGCCGAACAAGTGCTAGCCATCCGGGCACCGGTCAAGTCGCTCACAGTGTCAGCCGTTGGCATCGGCGTCGCTGCCCATCTATTGGACCGCATCGCTGAGCGTTCAAAGCAAACCGGCGGCACCTTCGCCAAGTTTGAAGAGGCTGCCCGCAACAAATGGCAAGAAGCCCGCCAACGCCTCTACGAAGCCGCCAAACTAAGGGATGATCCCTCAGCCGAAATCCCAGCCCAGGACATCCGCGCGTCGATCAACGATCTGCTTACGCGTCTAGCCACCACCTACATGGTCCTATCCAAAGGCAGCGGGTACTTGGCAGGCCATCCCGCCCAAAAACTCTTGCGAGAGACAGCCTTCTTCTTGGTCTGGTCCGCTCCAACTCCAGTGCAGATAGGCACGTTAGAACGTATCTGGGATACCAATAGACATTGACAGGCTGCCCCGGCGACTAGTCGACGACATACATCTCAAGAAACCGGCGCAAAATACCGTCGGCATCGGGTGTCGCTTTGGGGGTTTGTTGAATGCGTTCAAATTCGTCGTGCTCGGGGATGTAGATTTCCTGGTAGATAGCTAGCCGCTCAGCCAGCCGCTTGGCGGAAAGCTCGGAGTGAAACTGCGTGCCATAAATTGGCTTGCCCGGTAGGCGCATCGCTTGGTTCGGGCAAACGCTCGAACGGGCCAACTCAACTGCGCCCGCCGGCAACGAGACCGCATAGTCCATGTGGCCCATATGGGCGGAGAATCGCCGGGGTAGATCGGCATAAAGCGGGTCAGCCTGTCCGGCATCGGTAAGTTCGACCTCGTGCGTGCCCACCTCGCCCTTTGATTCGTCGGTGATCACCGAGCCGCCAAGGGCACGCACCAACATCTGGTGTCCCCAGCAAGCTCCAAAGTAGGGCTTGCCTGCCTGCACAATGCTGAGCAGCGTATCGAGCAGCGGCTGGGTGAACGCGTAGTCCTTCGTGGCTGAATAGATACCAGCCCCGCCGACCATGACCACGTCAGCCTCATCGACGCGCGATTGCGGAACCACCGGGTCTACCGCCAAGTTCAAAGCGTCAAGCTGCTCCGGCTCGATCCCGCACCGCTCGATAAAGCAAGCCCGCTCTTGCCGCTCAACATCAACCCGCTCCCGAACCTGCAACAAGAGCACCCGTATGTCACTCAACGTCCCATTCATCATCCATTCCACGTCACACTTGGCCCATTCCAACAGGCCGTTCACTCTAAGGTCGGTCAGCACTGCAGACAAGCCCAACACTAACACCAAGGTTCGCCGTTCGTATTTAGAGGGGTCCGGTCGTTCTATTTGCCGCCACCAGGATAATGGTGCGCGGTAGGGCGGCATTGCCCGCCGCAACGGGTTTAGACACTGTCGGGCACCTGCTTTGCAATGATGCCAGCGATTCCACATCCATGAACAAGGAGCACAGCCATGACGCTTGCACCGCTACTCTCTGGGTTGGTTGCCTTGTGTTGCTTCGGCGATGCAACGGATCGTCCTCCGCCGCTCACATTTGACGAGCACGTGGATTACGTCGCCTGGCTCAACGATCTAAACAGCCGAGGCAAAACAGAGAACGCCTTTCCGCTCTACGCTACGCTCTGCCCCGACGCCCAAGGTCGAGGCGGCTTTCCCGAGCCGCAAGGTGCTGCCAAGGCGCAGTACGATGTAATGATTCCCGCCAGAACTTGGGAGGCGCGCGATTACAATTTCTACGCTGATTACCTCCGCCGATGCGCGCCTCACTTCGAGACATTCGACAAGGCCACCCAGGTAAGAAGCTTCTGGCAGCCGATTCCGCCTGATACAAAACTGCTTTGGACTGTGCAGTGCCCACTATTTCGCGCTAGCAGGCGAATATCAAAGGCAATCGTCGCCCAAGCTTGGATGAAGCAAGAAAGGCAAGCGAACAAGACCATAGACGCCCATCGAGTCGTTCTCTGCAACGCTAGCCACATGCAACAACATGGCTCCGTCATCGGCGGCTTGATCGGCATCTCAGAGCGAGCACTTGTCTACGAGAGCGTTCTCGCCGCCCTGGGCGAGAATATTCTCGAGGGAAACGATATAGCGAGGGCCTTCAAGGAACTCAGTGAACACGACCCTGGATCGCCCGACTGGGTTCTCATGATGAACACCGAATGCGGAATGCAACTAAACGTGCTTCAATTCGTTTATCCAAACGGAAAGCTGGATAATGGTTGCTAGAGGACACTCAAGAGCAAGATGAGCGGAATACGTTTTCCTCCGGACCTTGAGCCAGACGCGCAGCCAACAATTACCCTTCTCGATCAACACTTCGAAGCGATGAGGCAGGTCGGGAAGGGTTCGCCAACCGCAGCAAAAAGTTCCCAATTGCGGGATCATGGTGATGAACACGCCTCTGTCCACAAGAGTAACCCGTGGATGAATGCCTTTACGCCCACCCTCACACGAGCTTACGAGCTGTCATTAAGGGCAGAGACCCATCGTCGAGGTACCATGCTCGTCTTGGCCGTCCATGCCCATCACGCCAAACACGGAGAGTGGCCCAACAGCCTCAAGGTGATCGACAAGAAGCTAGGCCTCGAGGGCCTTAGAGGACTCCGCAGAGATCCCTTCTCCGGCAAGCCCTTCAAATACGAAATCAAGGATGGCCAACCTTTGCTCTATACCGTCGGCAGCGACGGCAAAGACGATAGCGGCCGCCACGATCCCAAATGGGGCGAAGGCAAGAAGGGTGGCGATTTCGTGTTTTGGCCACCCCAGCCAAAGTGAAGAGGGCAGGCTGACCCATTCGCCCTGAAAAGCTTCCTGAACTCCAGGAACGGTGGCATGCGCGTATGCCAAAGGATCTGGTAGCGGTCATCGGCGGTGACCCGTTTTGTGATTCGACCTTGCCCGCTGTCGTGGCTATCCTTTGGATGTGTTCTTGATCCTTCTCATTCTCTTCACGGCTGTGCCCGTGGCCGAACTGATGCTGCTGATCCGTATCGGGCAGGCCATCGATCTGCTGCCTACGTTGGCTATCGTGATCCTAACCGGTGTCATCGGAGCTGCCTTGGCTAGGCATCAAGGCCTGCGGACCCTAGGTCGCATCAACGAAGCGACCGCTCGGGGCGAAATGCCCACCCAAGAACTTCTCGATGGGCTGATGATCTTGGTGGCTGCGGTGGTCTTGGTTACGCCGGGCGTAATGACCGACGCCGTGGGGTTCGCCCTCCTGATACCCCCCATCAGAACACTGCTCCGAAGAAAGGTAGCAGCCTACTTCAAGAAGCGAATGGTCATCATGGCCCCAGGCGGCGAGTTCACTCCTGGATCAGCCGCTGGTCCATTCAAACATGCAACCTCGGATGACATCATCGATGTGGATGCCCGCGTCATTCCAAAGGACGACCCCGCGGACTAAGCTCAGGATGTATGGAGTCGGTCCCGGTCATTCCGAGGTCAGCCATAGGAGGCACCAATGCAGAAAATCAACCTGGCCCAAAAATTCGGCACATTCACCGACACCTGGGTACCCAAAGTCGTGGGCCAACTCAACGGCCAACTGGTCAAGCTCGCAAAATTTGAAGGCGAGTATGTCTGGCATGCTCACGAGAATGAAGACGAGTTGTTCCTGGTAGTGGAAGGCCACATCGACATCCACTTTAGGGATGAAACTGTCCCGCTGGATGAAGGTGAGTTCTGCATTGTCCCGCGGGGGGTAGAGCACAAGCCTGTAGCAGAGAAACTAGCCAGCGTCTTACTCTTCGAGCCGGCTACAACCTGCAACACCGGCGTGGTGGATCACAAGTACACGATCGAAACCGACGGGTTGGAGCATATTTGACATCCGTAGGTCGGGCTCTGCACGACGATTGGCCAAGCATCGGCCAGACCGCGCGGGCAGGACTTGATTCAGCCAAAAGAGTGCGGGGCGTCGTCTTCCCTTATTGAGGCGCTGGCTGAGCGGCACGAGGTGGGAACGCCGCTAACGCACAAACACGATCCTGCAAATTCCCAAGATGGCTATAGTCCGGCTCAGCATGTGGCTCAGCGTGCTTACGTTTGCGGCCCGGTTATATCTGTTTGCAAGAGCGAATAGTCAATCAAGTCCACGTCGCCGTCACAGTCAATGTCGGCACCGCAGCCTGTTTTTTGAATAGCGTTCAGGATGCCCAATTGGCCTTGCAGGATAGTCTGTTGAACAGCGGAAAGGCCCGCTAGAGAGCCGTCCTGGACGGCTTGCTTCTCTATGATGGCGTCAGTAGCGGTGGCAAGCCTGGCTCGTACGTCACCATGCATGCGGACGTTAGTACAATGGCGCACCATATTTGTGATGTAGTTGGCGACCATGAATAGAGCGTCGGCTGCACCGTCGTGAACTTGCCCCATGCTGCCGAGATGGTCAGTCTTGATTGTAGCCCCGAGGTAACCATGAACCCCGCCCTCGGCGGAAATCTCAGTCTCTCCCCCTGCAATGTATAGCTTTCCAAGTAGCTTTAATCCGCTGGCAACCAATCCGATATGACGAACCTTCTGGCGTATCAAGTCGTAGCTGTCTTCAATATACTGGCATCGAACTAGTTCCATGTCCAACCTCGTCAACCCTAGCTCACTATCGCGTACCGCCTGCGCCTCTGTTTGCTGCAATGCATCCTGAAGTTCCTGCATGCCAGCGGCAGCCTCCGCAAGACGATCGAGCAAGCCCCCGTCGAAGATGTTGGTGTCCCGGGCGGCGTGCCGGTAAAGCGGATATAGGGCGCGTCCCGGCAGGCCCTGAATCACATTGATGAGCCGTTGAAAATCAACGCTTATGCCGTCCATTCCGGCGATTTCGAACGATGCGTTTAGGAGCGTCTCAAGGTTCTGAAAAAGTGAGATGAGGTCCTGACGAAACGGCTCGCACTCGGCGAGTGAACACCCGCCGTCGGCAATAAAGTCGCTACGGCCTTCAAGCTGCTGCCCGAGAACACGTTCGAAGTCCTCGATGGCTTCATTGATCCGTGTTTGGATATCACCGGTGATTCGGTCGATACCGGCGCGCACGTTGTCGCGGGTTTCTTCAGCAGCGTCGCGGGCTTCCTTGGCTCGGTCTCTTGCTGCCTCGGCTTTATTGGCGGCCTGGGTGGCTGCATCGAGGATCGTGTCCAGAATGTCCGCATGCACTTGTCCGGACGGAGTCGCGAAAGACAAGACTAGAGTGCATACGGCGATTGGTATCCGAATCATAAGAGGTCTCATGTCATATCTCCGTTATGCCGGAATCGGGCTCTCGGCAGGCGGAATATCCGCCTGAATGGCTCGACCGGCTTTGGCCTCACGTTGACGCGTGAAGACTCGTCGCCCAAAGTCAGGTTTGGGGCTTCCAAGGCTCATCGCTCCAAGTTCTCAGAGAGCGGTGAGGCGCTTGCTGCCCATCAGTTGCGCACTGGACCCCCGAAACGACGGGGCTCTTTGCTCAGGTTGCGCGGATGATGTGTGCGAAAGGGACTTCCTCCAGCCAGGCCAACCGTATCAGACGTTGCTCCGAGAATCAATCAAGAGTGCAAAGAACTCGGCGAAAATGAGAAAAGCAGTCGGGCATCACGGAAAGACAGCCCTTCGGTCTAGAGCGGGGACCACTCTAAGGCGTACCGAGGTTTTGCCAAACCCAATTGCCCGAGCGCGGTCCGCCGATAAGGAGCCAAAGGACAGCCCGCGCGCCGCTATCGGCAATCTTTGCCTGCTCAAGATTTCTGGAACCGCCGATAGCACCGGATGTCGCAGGTCACGACACCCCAGGCACAACATGTAGTCAACCTGGCAAGAGCGGAGAGGCTCATCATGCAGAAAAAAGCGAAAGAAACATTTGACGTTTGGTCAATGTTAGGTTACACTTGGGTACCTAACAGACTTCAAACGTTTCGAGGCGAGCAGCATGGACTATCACACGGGCGGCAGGCTCTTGACCGAGAGGAACGAGTGATGGCAGGGGGAGTAGATCACAGCAGAGCGAGCCGCTTGCCTTTGTGTGTATTCGGCCCCGGAGGCGAATTCCGGACCGCGTGGCTTCCGGGGCCGATTTCTTCGCCTGGGCAACCAAAGAGCAGTAGGGGGGCGGGACCAAATGCCCGGCTGGCAGTGGGGAGTTCGGCGGGGATGCGCCGGGGCGCTCGCCGAGGCGCTCTGCGGACGGCTCTTCGTCGGGTTTGGTTGCAGGCCAGCGACACTTGCACGTCAATCGCCCGCGGCAGCATTAGGCCATCGTCTGTCTTATCATCTGCCGGGCGTCGCCGCGCCCAATCGGTCGATTCCGGCTTGGCCTCCAAGAGAAAACAGCAGACCGTCTTCCTGAGGGAGCAATCCAATGTCCAAAAGTCCTCGCGGGCACGAACAGCGACGGCTGACCCCCAAGCAACTCCGAGTCCTTACCCTCATTCGCGACGGGAAGCGCAGGAATGGCTTTTCCCCGACGATGCAGGAGTTGGCCGACGACCTCGGAGTAAGCAAGGTGACGGTCTTCGAGCACGTCGAGGCCCTTCTAAGAAAAGGGTTGCTTCGTCGGATGGCGCACAAGGCACGCTCTTTGGAATTGACTGATCACGCGGTCTTCCCGGATCAGTCGGGGGCTCAGATTCCACTGGCAGGGCGCATCGCCGCCGGCCATCCCATCGAAGCGATTGAGGATACCGAGACCTTGGATTTGGAAACGGTCTTCGCCAGCCGGTGTGAGACCTATGTGCTGGAGGTCCAAGGGGATAGCATGATTGACGCCCACATCCAACCTGGCGACTTCGTCGTCGTCGAACGGCGCAATGACCCAAGGAATGGAGACATAACTGTTGTCCTACTCCAGGATGGCGAAGCAACTCTCAAAGCCTTCCACCGCCAGGGGCCCAAAATTCGCCTGCAACCGGCCAACGAAGGCTACGAACCCATTTGGGTTACCCCGGGCGAGATCGAGATTCAGGGTGTGGTTGTGGGTGTCGTTCGTCGGTACTAAGCATCTCTTGGCGGCCTAGATCGATTTCCTGAGAAACTGCTGATGGCTACCTGAACTTAGCTGATCATCTCTGCGAATCAGCGATGACGATGAACTCCGGCGATGGGGTTGCCGTTGGCAGATCCTGCCTTGGCGCAGATAATGACCTCCATGGGCGTAGGTATCAGAGAAGAAGTCGAACGACTGCGCCGTGAGATTCGAGCGCATGATCGGCGATATTACATTCTGGCCGACCCTCGGATCGGGGATCGCGAATACGATAGTCTCTTGCAGCAACTTCGAGAGTTGGAGGCCAACAACCCTGACTTGGTTGTGGCTGATTCGCCCACACAGAGGGTCGGCGGTGCTCCTCTTGAAGGATTTGCCCACATCAACCACAGCTTGCCCATGCTTAGCGTGGACAATACCTATGACGAAGGCCAGCTTCGGGAGTTTGATGCCCGCGTTCGTAAGGGCTTGGGCGATCAGCCGTTTCGATATCTGGTAGATCCAAAAATCGACGGGGTCGCCGCTGCTCTGACTTACGAGAATGGACTACTGGTCTTGGCGGCCACCCGGGGGGATGGGCTTGTCGGGGATGACGTTACCCAGAACGTCCGCACTATCAAGTCTGTTCCATTGCGATTGACCGGCAACGACGTGCCAAAGCTTCTCGAAATCCGAGGCGAGATATTTTGGCCGACTGCTGACTTCAGGCGATTTAATGAGCAGCGCATCGCCGATGGCCACGAGCCATTCAAGAACCCGCGCAATGCCGCGGCCGGCACGTTGAAGCAACTGGATCCTCGCTACGTAGCTAACCGCGGCCTCCAGTTCTTAGCCCACGGTTTTGGACGAATCGATCCCCTTACTGCCCCATCAGCCACAGAGCTGAATCAACGTGTCCAAGCGTGGGGGATTCCGATCAATTCAGAGGCCCGCTTGGCGCCCTCAATCGAGCAGGTGTTGGAACTGGCAGTTCGGTGGCGCACGGATCGGCTGCAGTTGCCTTACGAAACGGATGGTCTGGTTATCAAGATCGACTCGCTGGATCAGCGCAAGATCTTGGGGGCTACAAGTCGGTATCCGCGTTGGTGCATCGCCTTCAAGTTTGAAGCCGAGCAAGCCCGCAGCAGGGTGTTGGACGTAGATTTCCAAGTGGGCAAATTGGGCACCATCACGCCGCGGGCGGTCATGGAGCCAATGCAGCTGTCGGGTACGACCGTTCAGCACGCTACGCTACATAATTTCGATCAGGTGGAGCGGCTGGGCATTCGCATTGGCGATACGGTCGTGGTCGAGAAGGCAGGCGAAATCATCCCCCAGGTGATTCGCGTGGTCATAGAGGATCGACCTGCCGACGCCAGACAAATCGAGAGGCCTACGATATGCCCGGTGTGTGAGGGCGACGTCGAACAAGATGAAGGTGGCGTCTATATCCGCTGCATCAACCCAGCCTGTCCCGCCCAAGTCAAGGAGCGTCTGATCCATTTTTGTGGGCGAGGTCAGATGGACATCGACGGCGCAGGCCAGGCATTGATCGAGCAGTTGGTGCAGCACGGACTAGTCAAAGATTATGCGGATCTATACGAACTTCAGAGCCACAGAGAATCGCTGATCGAATTGGACAGATTGGGTAGCAAGAGCGTAGACCACCTGCTGGCCGGCATCGAGCAGAGCAAGGGCAAGCCGCTTTCCCGCTTGCTGGCATCCTTGAATATCCGACACGTCGGCAGCACCACAGGTAATGTATTGGCCGACCATTTTGGTGACTTGGTTGCCATTGAATCAGCCAACCAAGACATGCTATCGGAGGTCGAAGGCGTGGGGCCGGAGTTGGCGTCGAGTATTCACCGCTTCCTCCACAGCCACCGCGGCAGAGACACCATCGCCAGATTGCGCCAAGCAGGGGTCAACATGACTCAGCCCAAACAGGAGTTGTCCGGCGAAGCGCCGCTGGCGGGTAAGACCGTCGTGGTCACGGGCACGTTGAGCTCGATGTCGCGGCAAGAATGCAAGGACTTGATCAAGAGGTTGGGTGGCAAGCCGGTAGGGTCGGTGAGCAAGAACACGGATCTAGTGGTGTACGGCGATTCCCCCGGCTCGAAGCTGAGCAAGGCTAAGGGACTCGGTGTGCGAACGCTTGACGAGGACGCTTTCCTGAGTGAAATGGGTCGCAGCGGATAATCGAATCTTGCTCGCCGCGTAGAGAGTGGCTGGTGATGGCCGATGATTTAGGCGACTGTGGCTGGCTCTTGGATCAAGGCAATTAGATCCCGGATTTCAAAGGGTTTTGCCAGGAATGCATCAAATCCCTCATGAATGAGGGCTTGTCCTTGTCCGCGGGCGTGGCCTCCGCTTGTGGCGATCAGCTTGACATCGCGAAGTTTCTCATGCGTCCGCAGGGTGCGGGCAAACTCACGAGGAATGATGTCGGGCAAGGTAGCATCCACGATAACGGCTGAGGGTGCTCTGTTGCCAACTTGGATGCCGGCCTCAAAAGCGGTTGAGCTAATTGCAACTTCATAATCCCCATTGGCTTCGAGCGATTCCTTGATTACTTGGGCGAGGGACAAGTCGCTATCTACGACCAGCAGAAAAATCTGGTTGCTCAAGAGATCATCCATAGGAATGCTGTGTGTCTGCATGAACTGCATGAGCTGTGGCTTGGGGATCCGACGATCACGGCTGCCGGGGATTCGATAGCCTCGGAGCTGCCCGCTGTCGAACCACTTGGAAACTGTCCGTGGCGCAACGTTGCAGATCTTGGCTACTTCACCAGTTGTATAAACGTCCTTGCCGTTCACGCTGTTCGCTCTATCTTGGCCTAACCACGTCAGACAAACTCTTTGAGATCGTCGAATTCACCCTAGGCTACCACAATCGCTGTCGCTCAAAGCGGCAGCCATGTGGGCCAAACCCCTCTGTACATTCAATGTCGGCCACATCTAGAAGTCCAATCACTCAAAAACAATGCCCGTCCAATGCGCACAGCCAAGCGACTTTCTATTCGGACCTTTGTGCCAGTATAGTCAATCGCTGGCCATTCTGACCTTCGCACTTGCGCGGAGCCGGTGGGGACTCCGATAACCAGAGTCTCGATTGACCTGCCGTAAAAGCTCCGCTCGCTCAGCCAGAAGTGGGCTTGAGTGGTTGGGGCAATCGCACGGCGTACTCAATGATCGAGCCGAATTGGGTCTACGACTAGGAGAACCTGCCTTTATTCGGCAGCCTCAAGAATCTCCCCACGAGGCAGGGCGGCAGCCAATTGCGAAGGCGCTTGCGGATCGGGCAGGCTTGCTTCCTGTCGGGACCAACGCCGACCCACCTTCGGGAGGGCATAGATCATCGTGGCAACGCAGACCGCGACAGCTGCCAGTCGGAGGCGGCGATGGTTCTTGACCGCTTCGGGTTCGTGGATAATCACGGTTCCACCGACGGCTGCTAACGAGAGGGCCAAGGCTGCCAAGAGGGAAAACCCACGGCGAACCTCTTCGTTGGCCAACGACGACAACATGGCGCCGCCTGACGCAACGGCCAAGGTGAGCGAGAGCAGGGCAGTGCCGGTGGCCGCTTTGCTACCAGCCCGGCAAAGCACGGTCGTCTGGCCGTACGCCAGTGCGTAGCCTAGAACAAGCGATGAAAAGCAGCCCCAGGCGAAGAAACCCACCGTTGCCCGGTCAACGGTAATCGGGGATCCAAGCCCAATTGCAGGAATGGTGATCCCGACTGCTACGGCCAATCCGGCCAGGGTGCATGCCAATCCCAGGGAGCCAGTCGTCGGTGATCGGCCCGCGTTCACGGCGAGGCCTAGGATCATGCCAATACCTGCTAGTACCAGCAGGATTCCCTGTCCAGCCACACTGCCGGGCATTAGGGCGAAGGATTCATAGAGTCCTCCCCAAACGACAATAGTGCCGGCCGTCGCCAGGGCTAACCACGCAGTTGTCACACGGGTCAGGATGGGGGCGTGGTCTCGCAGGTCGGGAACTGAGAAGGCGACAATGGATTCAATCGGCAGCCCATTGACTAGGAGCGCGCTGGAGCGCCAGCCTGCGACAAGAGCGATGATGAGAATCGGGATCGAAGCCGCGAGGGCGAGGGCACGGCAAGGAACGCCTGCCTCCAAGGCCCAGCTGCTGGCAACGGCGGCTGCACCTGCTCCAACCAATGCCCAGCCGGAAGGGCCGAAGTCCCAGGTGTGCCCAGGGGCGGCTAGGCGGTGGAAACAACTTTGCATGATGCCGAGCGGCAGCACCACCGGCAACAAGGCCAAGGTGATGAGTAGCAATTGAACGCCGCCGAGCAGATGCGTCGGCCAAAGAAAGTTTCGCTCGACTCGAATGAATCCGTGCTCGATGGCTGAAATCCAGGTGGGCATGATCACCAAGAGCAGCCCAGCCGCCAGTGAGCACACCGCCAAGGTTGCCCAAAGCAGCGGCAGATCACCCGAGGCTGCCAAACGGAGTATGGGTCCGCGGTTGCGAAGCCAATCAGCGAGCCTGAGTGGAATCAGGTGTCCAACAGAAAGGCAAAAAAGACCAGCCCCTGCTACGGCTGCACCGAACGGAGACGGTGATAGAGTTTCTGCGAAGCGTTGAGTCAGCCCCGCGAGAAGCAATCCCACGCCTAGTCCGCCTAAAAAGGCCAGGCCAGCGCATATGGAGTAGGCGCGCGTACCCGAGGATGGGGCCGCTAGCGCCTTTCGCTTTGCGGCTGGCGCCTTGGAGGTGTGCTGTTTCTTGCGGCTTCGTGCCCGCGACGGTGGCATGGATGCCTCCGCGAATCCGTTCGATACTCATGTTGATCTGACGGTTACGGTAGAATCACCTTCCGGTCCCACCGAAGAAGCGGTAACCACCTTCGCCAAATGTACCACCAAAGCAGCCATGAGGTCCAGGATATAAGCGGCGGGCAGTTCTGTTGCGCGCAACCCCATGCCCTGCGTCCGACACCCAAATGGGACGGCCATTCTGGCTTGAGATCCGGGAAATCGGCTGGGCCTTATCGCGGACAAAATCCGACAAGAATCGGCGACGCCTACCTAGTGCCTATGACGTCTCTTTAACTGAACGAACAACCGAGCCAGCCCATTGCCCTGGGGGCTGATGCTCGATCAACGAGACACCGACCACCGCCGGAACCAACGCACCGGCACTATTGACGCAGGCTGGGAAGATTCCCTTCTTCCCAGCCTGCGTACCCTCCATTCTGGGCGTGTTCCTCTCAGAAATACGTTCGTCTCTCAGATCCATCCGGGTCGATCTGGCGCTATTGGTCCAACTAATCCTTGCAAACGGCCGACATCCGGGTGAACATAGGCCGTCCAGTTGATTTTGAAGCATCGACCCTGATTCTGGGAGACTTGTTGTGCCAACCGCTGAGACCGTTCTGAATCGGAAGGGTGGATCGGTAGTTACGGTCCAAAGGCAATGTACCGTCCTCGAAGCCGCCAAAATCATGAATGAGAAGAGGATCGGTGCGGTCATCGTCGTTGAAGGAGAGACTGCTTCGGGCATTTTTACTGAACGAGATGTTCTGACCCGCATCGTTGCGAAGCAGGAGGATCCTGCCAAGATCCTCGTTGGCGACGTGATGACTACGCCGATGGCTTGCTGCACTCGGGCGACCAAACTGGCAGAATGCAAAACCGTGATGACTGAAAAGAAAATCCGCCACTTGCCGGTCGTCGAAGGTGGGACGCTGTATGGCATGATCTCCAGCGGCGACGTCTTGGCCCATGAAGTTGCCTCCCAAGAGAACACAATTCGCTACTTGAATGACTATCTGTACGGACGCAGCTGATCCCCCCCAGATGTCGTGCACGATTGGAAGCTTCGAATGACTTCGACGAATTCTCTATATCCACTTAGCCCCGGAAATGGCAAACGGCATTCAGTTTGGGAATACCGTCTACATCTCCTGTGTGCTCTGGTGCTTGGCCTTAGTGGACTTATTACCGCTGGCTGCGTTCGTCGCACGCTGACCATCAATACCGAACCCGCGGGTGCACTGCTTTTCCTCAACGATGAAGAAGTGGGGCGAACTCCGGTGACAACCGATTTCCTCTGGTATGGGGACTACGACGTCATCATTCGTCACGACGGCTACGAAACACTCCAGACCAACTTGGTTCTCAAGCTGCCGTGGTATCAGCTTGTTCCGATCGATTTTTTTGCCGAAGTCCTATGGCCCGGTCGGATCGTTGATTGCCGCGTGCAATCCTTTGAATTGGTGCAGGCCAAGCCGCCGGATCGCTCAGAGATGCTTGAGCGCGCCCAAGTCCTTCGCGATCAGGCGTTAAACGCAAGCGAGTAACCGATCGACTTCTTCCTATTTGGCCATGGCAACATGGTTGACGCAAGCTATGCCGGTGGCATTGAAACCCTGATGCGGGAGGCGTTCGACTTGGCGGCATTGATCATCAAGCCGGCAGCACCGATGAGGCCCGCATCATTGTGCAGCGCCGTGATCACGATTCGGGGCCTGTCGTCCACCAGTTTCCAAGTCAGCTTGTCGAAGTGATCGCGCACCGGACCGAGTAATAGGTCTCCAGCTGCGCTCATCCCACCTCCGAGCACTACCAGCGCCGGGTTGAAAGCGTGTTGCACGTTCACACAGCCGATGGCGAGGTAACGGCAGGCGTCATCCCAGATTTCCTTGGCGACCTTGTCACCGGTGCCCACAGCTTGGGCGACGCGCTCAGCAGTGATGGCCTCTACGCCGCCTTCCATGGTGGCTAGGCAGGAGTCCTCACCCGCTTTGATCCGCTCGGCAGCACGGGTGGCCACATTTCCGGCAGATGCATAGCGCTCGAGGCAGCCACGTTGACCGCATGTGCAAGGAATGCCGTTTGGTTCGACGATGGTGTGGCCCAACTCGGCTGCGTTCTCAAAATGCCCATGGAGCAATTGCCCGCCAATCACAACGCCAGCACCGATTCCCGTGCCCAGGGTGAACAAGACCATCGAGTCAATGTTCTTCCCCACGCCGACCCAGTATTCGCCAAACGCGGCCGCATCTGCGTCATTGGTCAAGATGGCTGGTAGACGTGTACGCGACGCTACCCGATCTCGCAGGGCTATATTCTGGAAGCCCGGCAAGTTAGCCGCATCTCGGATAACGCCTTCACTCGGAGACAAAGGGCCTGGTGATCCGATGCCGACACCCGCGACAGCGTCGACATTGATGTTCGCTTTGGTGATTGCCCTGACTACCAGGGTGGCTACATCATCCAAGACCGCGTCTACATTGCGCGTGAGCAAGGTCGGCAGCTTGGCCTTGGATAACACTTGGCCATCCTGATCCACTAGCCCGACTTTGATATTGGTTCCGCCGACGTCAACGCCGACGGCATAGATGTCATTCATGCAACACTCCGGAGAACGATCAAACGTTCTCTTCCTTACCGATGATGCGGATTGTGCATCCGCTCCTTGTCCCTACTGCATCGTTTCTAGGCTGCGAACACCACGCCGGCATAGCCGACTGCGTCGGAGGCCTCGACTGTGCCCGTTACTTCGGCACTGGTACTGTGATCGAGCAAGATCCCTTTGGAAGCTCCAAGTTGGCGAACGCCCGCCAACGTAGCAGCCACAGCGCCCGAACCACACGCATTGCCGTGTTCAAAGGCCTCTGCTACCACCTGCTCCGCTTGCAGGCCGAGCATAAGCTCGATCATGCGTGAATCATTGACTTCCTTGGCCCATGCCAGCGCATGGCGGCCTTGCCCTTGAGATACCATCCCATAGGAGGGGCCATAATGTGTCAAATCCGTCGAGCCTATCAGGAGCACATTGATTCCCAGTTTGTTGGCTTCTTCGACTACGATTCTCCCGACGTCCGGTGCCGTGGTCACTGGCGGCATCATGATGGGTAGCATCTTCGACGCGGGCATCGTTTGTTGTATGAACGGAACTTGGACCTCGATGGAATGCTCATGTTCGTGGACGTCGGGATCATCAACCACATAATCGGTTCGGGCGAGAATTCCCTGGGCCAGGCGCTGATCGATCTCGATTTGCCCCAATGGTGTCTCCCAACATCCAGAGCCATACATCCACGCCTGATGCCCCCGGCCTCGATGCACAGCACCGAAGACGACTACGGTCTCAGGCTCGCATTGGCTCGACAGGGTGGCAAAGACGCGTCCAGCTATCGCACCGGAATACATCCAGCCCGCATGTGGAACGATCCCGCCAAATAAAGTGCCATAACCAGGCACATTTTCATCCGCAATACACATGGACCTCGATTGGGCGCTGCACGCTTCGGGTGATTCGGGGTAGAAGGATCCACTGCGCGCCGGCACCCGCACATTCATGAGCAGGTCCTGACCGACTCTTTGTTGTCAGGATTGGCATGGGCCGCCAAGATTCCAGTGATTTCGGTACTGAAACGGGACCGCGGTAAGACCAGATCGGCGCCGG
The DNA here is from genome assembly GCA_029260235.1 of Phycisphaerae bacterium. Taxonomy (GTDB): domain Bacteria; phylum Planctomycetota; class Phycisphaerae; order UBA1845; family UBA1845; genus OFTM209. The sequence continues at coordinate 65,332 of JAJDDP010000100.1, forward strand.
CTTCGACTGCCTGATGGTGGAGATTGGTTTGTACGTGCGGGTAGTAGGCGATCACTGTTGGTTTTGGACTGTGAGAAGCAGACTGGGCGATGGCGTCTGCTGCGGAAGTCGCGTTGACTTCCATATCGACAATGACCATGGCCCGCGAACATGAGCCTAGGGATCGCTCCAGTTCCTTGAGAGACCGGACCGATTGATAGGCTAGGCCCTGCGCCTGGGCCGTCGAGCGGAGCCGGGAATCGAACATCAGATCGGTTAACACCGCTACCACTTGGCCCTTCGGAGCCTGATCGGTAGCAGCCAACTCGCTCTTGGGATTGTTCGTGCTCGGTTCCTGCATGGTAGGCTCTATTCCGGAGCGGTCGCCGCTCGACGCTTGATCGAAGGCTCTATGGTACGCCTTAGCGTGCGAATCGGCAATAAACGGGCAGACAGACGAATAGCGGCCCTGGCGATGGGGCAAACCGGGTTAAACCCGTTTGCCCAACCCCCGGCCCCAAACTGGGTGTGGTATTATTTGTACCAAAGGTTTAGGACGG